>JANQIT010000154.1 GCA_028282025.1 Hwanghaeella sp.
TCCGGGACGCCTTTCCCGGCCTGATCGACCTGTTGGACTCCGCCGTCCGCGCCGTCGCCGCCCTGGACGAACCGGAGGCGGTCAACCCGCTCGCCGCGCGGGTGCGCCTGGAAGCGGAAGCGCTGGCCGCCGAAGAGGGGCTCGATCCCGCCGCGGCGGCCCTGCGCGCGGGGTCCCGCATCTTCGGGTCGAAACCGGGCGCCTACGGCGCCGGGCTGCAAGCGCTGATCGACGAGAAAATCTGGACAGACGCAGGGGATCTGGCGGACGCCTATCTGACCTGGGGCGGATACGCCTATGGCAAGGGTCAGGAAGGAACGGCGGACCGGGCCGGATTGGAGAGGCGGCTGGGCGCGGTCGAAGCGGTGGTGCAGAACCAGGACAACCGCGAGCACGATATTCTGGATTCCGACGACTATTACCAGTTCGAGGGCGGGATGACCGCCGCGGTGCGTCAGCTTTCGGGCGCGCAGCCCGCCGTTTATCACAATGATCATTCACGGCCCGAATCGCCGCGCATCCGGACTTTGAAAGAGGAGATCGCTCGGGTTGTCCGCGCCCGCGCGGTGAATCCGAAATGGATCGCGGGTGTGATGCGCCACGGCTACAAGGGTGCGTTCGAAATGGCGGCGACCCTGGATTATCTCTTCGCCTTCGCCGCCACCGCGCGGGTGGTGGAGGATCACCATTTCGATCTGGTTTTCGACGCCTATCTGGGGGATGAGGAGGTCCGCCGGTTCCTCGAAGACCGCAATCCCGCCGCCCTGCGGGAGATGGTGGACCGCTTCCTGGAGGCGCAGGATCGCGGCCTGTGGACGCCGCGCCGGAACAGCACCCGGGATATTCTTCGCGATCTTGCCGGTTGAACGCCTTTTTTCCGCCATGCTTGGCGGATAGACTCATGTTCTATTGTGTGCAGCAGTTCATGTCAGAGGGGGGCCCTTCCTTGAAAACCGACGGAATGACCGAAGAGCAGATCAACCAGCGGCATGCCGAGAAAATGGCCAAGAAAAAGGCGGCCCGCGACAAGATGATCGCCACGAAAACCAAGGAAAAGGGCCTGTTGATGGTCCATACCGGCAAGGGTAAGGGCAAGACCACCGCGGCGATGGGGCTTGCGGCCCGTGCTGTTGGGAACGGCATGAAAATCTGCATCGTGCAGTTCGTGAAAGGGGTTTGGAACACCGGCGAGCGCAAGGTGCTGGAAGCCTTCCCCGACCAGGTGGTGATGAAGGCGATGGGCGAGGGCTTTACCTGGGACACGCAGGACCGCCAGCGCGACGTCGCCGCGGCGGAAGCGGCCTGGGCCTTCGCCAAGGAGGCGATTGCCGATCCGGACTTTCAGATGGTGATTTTGGACGAGCTTAACATCGTCCTGCGTTATGACTATCTGTCGATGGACGAGGTGATTGAAACCTTGCGCGACAAGCCCGAAGCAAAGCATGTGGTGGTGACGGGCCGGAACGCGAAGGAACCGCTTATTGAAATCGCCGACATGGTGACCGAAATGGAAATGGTGAAGCACCATTTCCGCGACGGGGTGAAAGCCCAGACCGGTATCGAATTCTAGAGCGTGATTCCGTGCGGTCTTATCACGCTCCGGCCAGGTGATTGGGGAGGTCCCGGCGGGCGCAATCGGCGTCCGGCCATGACCGAGGGGAGATAGCGAGTATGCAGATGCACCCGATGAATTTTACCAAACCCATCGCCTTCCTGATTGCCGTGCTATGCCTTGCGGCGGCCCCGAGAGTTTACGCGGACGAATCCGCGGGCAGCCTGAAGGCGGCTGAAGAGATCGTTGCCGAGGCCGCCTTCACCGCGGAAAAGCTGCGCAACAATTCGGATTTCTCACCCTATGTAAAGGGTTACATGAAAAAAGCGAAAGCCGTGATGATCTTTCCGGAGATCCTTAAGGGCGGCTTTTTCATCGGGGGCGAAGGCGGCACCGGGGTGCTTCTGGCGCGCGCGGACGACGGCACCTGGAGCTACCCCGCCTTCTTCGGCATGGGGGCGGCCTCCTTCGGATTGCAGTTCGGTGCGCAAACCTCCGAACTGATGCTTTTGATCATGACCGGCGACGGTCTGGAAGCGATCCTGGAAAACAATGTGAAAATAGGCGGCGATATCAGCGGCGCCCTTGGGCCGTATGGTGCGGGGGCCGAAGCATCGACGACGGCAAACCTGAATGCGGACGTCATCGCCTATTCGGTGGCCAAGGGCGCGTTCGTGGGGTTCAGCATCGAGGGGGCGGCGATCTTCCCGCGCGAAAAACTGGATCAGGCTTTCTACGGCGACGGCGATGCAAACGCCCGTTCCGTTGTGATCGACGGGAAGTTCGCCAATCCACTGGCCGACCCGGTGCGCCGCGAGTTGGACGCCTACCCGCGCTAAGCTGGGCGGCGACGCCGATTTTCCGGGGACCGCGATGCCCGCGCGCTCAATCATGTTGCAGGGGACCGGATCGGACGTCGGTAAATCCCTGCTGGTCGCCGGTCTCGCGCGGCTGCTGACGCGCCGCGGGATTACGGTTCGCCCGTTCAAGCCGCAGAATATGTCCAACAATGCGGCGGTCACGGCGGACGGCGGGGAAATCGGACGGGCCCAGGCCCTGCAGGCGCGCGCCTGCGGGGTCGCCCCCAGCGTGCATATGAACCCGGTGCTGCTGAAGCCGCAAACGGATATGGGGTCGCAGGTTGTTGTGCAGGGCCGGGTGCTCGGGGCCGCCAAGGCCCGCGACTATTACGGCCTGAAATCCCGGCTTCTGCCGAAAGTGCTGGAGAGCTTCGACCGGCTTCGGGCCGAGGCCGATGTGGTTCTGGTGGAGGGGGCGGGAAGCCCGGCGGAAGTTAATCTGCGGGCCGGCGATATCGCCAATATGGGATTCGCGGAGGCGGCGGACGTGCCGGTGGTCCTGGTGGCCGACATCGACCGGGGCGGCGTGCTGGCCAGTCTGGTCGGCACGGTCTCACTGCTGGAACCGGCGGAACGCGACCGGATCGAAGGCTATATCGTCAACAAGTTCCGTGGCGACAAAAGCCTGTTCGACTCCGCGGTGGATATCCTGCACGCGCGAACCGGCCTGCCCTGTTTCGGCGTGCTGCCCTGGTTTACCGACGCGCGGCTTCTGCCGGCGGAAGATGCGGTCGCCTTGGACCGGCCGGCGGCGGGACCGGACGCTGCGTCCAGCCCGATAAAGATCGCCGTGCCCCGCTTGCCCAGGATCGCCAACTTCGACGACCTGGATCCGTTGAAGGCGGAACCGGATGTCGAGGTCGTCATCGTGCCCGCGGGCGACCCGCTGCCGCTGGATGCGGACCTGGTTCTGCTGCCCGGGTCTAAGACGACGGTGGGAGATTTGCAGGCTTTCCGGGATCAGGGTTGGCATATCGATCTGCATGCGCATGTCCGCCGCGGCGGTTGGGTTGTCGGGCTCTGCGCCGGATACCAGATGCTTGGAAAGACGCTTGCGGATCCGGACGGGATCGAGGGACCGTCGACCTCCATCGATGGGTTGGGGTGGTTGGACGCGGAAACCGTGATTTCAACGCGCAAGGCGCTTCGGGAAGTACAGGCGGTTGAGGCGACGACCGGCGAGCCGGTGCGCGGGTATGAGATGCATATGGGAATGACCCGGGGTGCGGGGCTCGCCCGGCCGATGCTGGATATCGCGGGGCGGCCGGATGGCGCGGTCGA
>JANQIT010000058.1 GCA_028282025.1 Hwanghaeella sp.
GAAATGGAAGGCGGGGCCAGACTGGTCTTCAATGATGTGCGCCGCTTCGGCTTCATGGACCTGATCCCGCCGGGCGGGGCGGAGACCAACCCGCATCTCGCCGGTCTGGGGCCGGAACCCCTGGGCGACGGGTTCGATGCGGCCCATCTCCGCGCCGTCTTCAAGGACCGCAGGACGCCGGTGAAGGCGGCCCTGCTGGATCAGCAGAACGTCGCCGGACTGGGCAATATCTATGTTTGCGAAGCATTGTGGCGCGCCGGGATCAGTCCGCGCCGGCTGGCCGGGTCGGTCCAGGGCGTCCGGGCGGAAAAACTTGTCTTCGCGGTCAAGGACGTGATCGCCCAGGCGATAGAGGCCGGCGGTTCGTCGCTTCGGGATTTCGTGCAGGCCGATGGGGAACTCGGCTACTTCCAGCATTCCTGGGACGCCTATGGGCGGGAAGGCGAGCCTTGCAAACTCGACGGGTGCGACGGCATCATCCGCCGGATCGTCCAATCCGGGCGGTCGACCTTTTATTGCCCGAAGCATCAGAGATAACGAAAGGCCGGCGGCGCATGCGGCATCGAACAGCCATCGGGAAAGTCGCCGGCGCGGTCGTGGCGCTTCTGCTGACAACGGCCGCCGCTTTGGGTGACGGCTTTCTCAGCGGCTTCGAAGACGTTCCCCTGATGCCCGGCCTGACGGCCGATGAGGAGGCGGGGCTGGTGTTCGATTCTCCTGCCGGACGGATCGTGGAGACCTACACCTTCGGCGAGGTTGCGTGGACGGATGTGATCTCCTTTTATACGGCCTCCCTCCAATCGCTGGGATGGCGGGCGGAAGGGGAAGGTCGTTACATCCGGGAGAGCGAGGAGCTGCAGATTGACAGGTTCGGGTCCGACGGCGCCCTGACTGTGCGGTTTACCTTGGCCCCGAGACAATAACCGGCGTTGGCGCGCCTGGCGCGCGGCGTCCCGCGAAACAGTTCTGAGAGAGAGAAACCATGGCTTACGAACATATCCTCGTCGAAACCCGCGGCCCGGTCGGCTTGATCACCTTGAACCGCCCGAAGGCCCTCAACGCGCTTTGCACGCCGCTGATCGAAGAGCTTGGCAAGGCGTTGGACGATATGGAAGCGGACGATGAGATCGGCGCCATCGTGCTGACCGGATCGGAAAAGGCCTTCGCGGCCGGCGCGGACATCAAGGAAATGTCCGGCAAATCCTATATGGATGTGTATCTGACGGACTTCATCACCCAGGGCTGGGAGCGGGTGACGACCTGCCGGAAGCCCGTGATCGCCGCCGTGGCCGGCTATGCGCTTGGCGGCGGCTGTGAAATGGCGATGATGTGCGACTTCATCCTTGCCGCCGACACCGCGAAGTTCGGCCAGCCCGAAATCACCATCGGCACCATCCCCGGGGCCGGCGGGACGCAGCGCCTGACCCGCTATGTCGGCAAGTCGAAAGCCATGGAAATGTGCCTGACCGGGCGCATCATGGATGCCGAGGAGGCCGAGCGTTCCGGTCTTGTCAGCCGGATCGTGCCGGCCGGCGAACTGGTCGACGAGGCGATCAAGACCGCCGAGAAAATCGCCGAACTGTCGCGGCCCATCGTCTTTATGGCGAAGGAAAGCGTCGACAAGGCGTATGAAACCACGCTGACGGAAGGGGTTCGCTTCGAACGCCGGCTGTTCCATTCGACCTTCTCGACCGAGGACCAGAAGGAAGGCATGGCCGCCTTCGTCGAAAAACGCCAGCCGAAGTTCAAGAACGCCTGAACGGGACGAAAGCCCGGGGTTGACGGCGCGGGCCCGGCCCCTTATAAGCGCGCGGTTCGCCGAGAGGGGTGCCGCGCGCTGCGCCGCCCGGGCGGTCAGGTTACAGCGAGATTTCATGCCGTCGCCTCTATGCGATGCGGCGGCGTTTTTGACGAGAAGAAGCACGGAACAAAAACATGGCGAATAACCCCCAGGCCAAAAAGCGCATTCGGCAGACCGAGAAACGCACCCTGCGCAACAAAGACCGCGTAAGCCGCATCCGGACTTTCGTGGGCAAGGTCGAAAAAGCGATCGACAGCGGCGACAAGGCCGCTGCTGAAGCCGCTTACAAGACCGCGATGCCGGAATTGCACCGTGGCGTGTCCAAGGGCGTGATGCACCGGAACACGGTTGCGCGGAAGCTTTCGCGCCTGTCCAAGCGCATCAAAGCGATCTGATATCCGCTCCGTTTGCGGGCGTGCGGGGTCGTTTCCCGCGCCCGATTTGCGGCAGGGCCATTCGATATTTCGGGTGGCCTTTTTTGCTGCGCGAATGCCGGGAAATCCGCCGGCGTGGCGGAATCGCAACAGGCCCAACCGGAAAGAAATTCCCGCATTGCGGGCGGCGGACGTTAACGAATCGATTCGAAATTTGATTCCAATCGCTTAACCCGACAACGCTCGTTTCGGCGAAATTGGCGTGTGCTTGTCAACGGATTTATTTGCCCGAATCGCCTCTTTGATTCCTTGTCATCAAAATTATGCGCCGATACAGTTTGGTCATCAGGGAGGCTGAACCGGTTGACGGTGATATTTGGCGGCATCTACCTCTTGCCGCAATGTCCAGCCCAGCCTCCATGGGCGGTAAAAACATGTTCTTTGCAATAAAGCTCCTATTGCCGCTCTGAAATGCGTGGATTTGTAGAACAAGGTCGAAGAGCCCGGCGCTGAGTGGCGGGCTGCGGGTGGGTTTTGTCTGATTTGGGTGTCAAACGCTTCATCGTTTTTTCCTTGTGACTGCTGCCGGGGTTTCGGTTTCGGACACGACAAGAAATTTGCGGGACCTGCGCATAAGCAAACGGTTCCCTCGACTGGTTGGACTGGGTGGAGAAATGGACCATAGGGTGTCGGCGCAGTGGGCGCGAATTCGCGCACGAATGCGGGGAGAGTTTGGTGAAACAGCTTTCCAAAGTTGGTTGAAGCCGCTGATTTGTAAAGATTTTCAGGATGGGATCGTTCACCTGTCCGTGCCGACCCGATTCATGAAAAACTGGATTGAAACCCAGTATGGCGGCCGACTCCTGGAATTGTGGCGTGCGGAAAATCCGTCCGTGACCGGTATGGAAATCGTGCATGCGGGCGAGCGCGATCAGGCGTCTTCCTCGCGCCCGGTCCCGGAAGCGCCCGCGCCGGACAGCAAGGCGCAGAGCGACGCCAGCATCTCGGCCCCGCTGGATCCGCGTTTCCGGTTTGATAACTTCATTGTCGGCAAGCCGAACGAGCTCGCCTTCGCCGCGGCGCGCCGCGTGGCGGAAGCGGACAACGTGCCGTTCAATCCGCTGTTTCTGTTCGGCGGTGTGGGTTTGGGCAAAACCCATTTGATGCATGCCATCGCGTCCCACATCCGGCAGTCGAGCCCGGAAAAGCGCATCCTCTACCTATCCGCGGAAAAGTTCATGTATCAGTTCATCCGCGCGCTACGGTACAAGGATACGATGGCGTTCAAGGAGCAGTTCCGGTCCGTCGACGTCCTGATGATTGACGATGTGCAGTTCATTGCCGGCAAGGAAAACACCCAGGAAGAATTCTTCCACACCTTTAACGCGCTGGTTGACCAGAACCGGCAGGTGGTGATTTCCGCCGACAAATCTCCGGCGGAGTTGGAAGGGATCGAAGACCGCATGAAGTCGCGCCTGGGTTGGGGGCTGGTCGCGGAGATCCATTCGACGACTTATGAGTTGCGGCTCGGCATCCTGCAGTCCAAGGCGGAGCAGATGCGCGCGGACATCCCGGCCAAGGTTCTGGAATTCCTGGCGCACAAGATCACCTCCAATGTGCGCGAACTGGAAGGGGCGCTGAACCGGCTGGTGGCCTATGCCAATCTGGTCGGGCGGTCGATCACGCTGGAAACCACGCAGGAAGTGCTGCACGACCTGCTGCGCGCCAACGACCGGCGGGTGACGATCGAGGAGATCCAGAAGCGCGTCGCCGAACATTTCAATGTCCGCCTTTCGGAGATGCATTCCGCCCGGCGCAGCCGCAGCATCGCGCGGCCCCGGCAGATCGCCATGTATCTCTCGAAGCAGTTGACGGCCCGGTCGTTGCCGGAAATTGGGCGCAAGTTCGGCGGGCGCGACCACACCACCGTCATGCATGCGGTGAAAAAGGTCGACGAGTTGAAGCAGCAGGACGGCAGTTTCGCCGAGGATGTGGAGCTGCTGCGGCGTATGCTGGAAGGCTGACTGGGCGCTTCAGCCGCCCGGGTGCAGCCGGGTGATTCGCGTTTTTTGAGCCCCGGCGGGCGGATGGCGGCGCAAGCCGTCGTGCCGGCCCCCGGCGCAGTCCGCGGGCTGCCGGATGCCGGGGCGAAAAATTAACCTGAAATCAGTGGGTTACCCCTTCGCTCCCAAGCGCTCCACCGGGCCGTGGCCCGGTCCGTTGCGTTTGCGCAAATTTCTGTGCATTCAAGGGCTGGGTGGTATACTTTGGCCAACCCTTTGGAAGGCTGTTTCCCGCAGCCTTCTTTGCTTCTTTGGCCGCTGTCGACGAACGGCGTCTCGCACTGTCAGGACGTTGATTTGAGACGGACGAACCCGCTGTCACCGGTCGGCTGGGCGTAGGAAGCCGGGGGAGTAGAAAGCAAAGACAAGCCGCGAACCCTCTTCGCGACCTGAAAAATTTGGAGCGGATACGGCCGTTCCTGAAAGAAACGGATCGACAACGACCCATGAAGCTTACAATCGAACGCGCAGAACTTCTTCGCTCTTTGAACCACGTGCAAAGCGTCGTCGAGCGTCGCAATACGATCCCCATTCTGTCGAATGTGCTGATCGAAGCGCAGGGAACGGAACTGCGCCTGACCGCAACCGACATGGATATCGCGATTGTCGAGGCGGTGCCCGCCTCCATCGGGACGGAGGGATCGACGACGGCGCCCGCGCATACGCTGTATGACATCGTCCGTAAGCTGCCCGACGGCGCGCAGGTCGAGCTTGGTAAGGAAGACGACCGGCTGGAACTGCGCAGCGGCCGTTCGCGCTTCACGCTTCAGACCCTGCCGACGGAAGATTTCCCGATGATGACCGGCGGCGACCTGCCGCACCGTTTCGGCCTGGATGCCGGTCTGCTGCGCAGCATCGTCGACCGCACCCGTTTCGCCATCTCGACCGAGGAAACCCGCTATTACCTGAACGGCATCTACATGCACGCCGCCGGTGAGATCATGCGCGCGGTTGCGACCGACGGTCACAGGCTGGCCAAGGTCGAAGCGGCGCTGCCCGACGGCGCGCAAAGCATGCCGGGCGTCATCGTGCCGCGCAAGACGGTGGGCGAATTGCGCAAGCTGGTGGACGAAACCGACGGCGATGTGGAAGTGGCGCTGTCCGACAGCCGCATTCGTTTCGCCTTCGACAAGGTGGAGCTGACCTCCAAGCTGATCGACGGCACTTTCCCCGACTACGAACGCGTGATCCCCGCCGGCAACAGCAAGATGATGCAGGTGGATTGCAAGGCGTTCGCCAATGCGGTGGACCGTGTCTCCACCATCGCCACGGAGAAGATGCGGGCGGTGAAAATGGCGATTGCGCCCGGCGTGATGACGCTCAGCGCCTCCAGCCAGGACAGCGGGTCCGCCGTCGAGGAAATCGAAATCGGTTACGATAACGACGCCCTGGAGATCGGATTCAACTCCCGCTATCTGCTCGACATCTCCGGACAGGTGGAAAGCGGCCAGGCGCAGTTCGAAATGGCGGACGCCTCCTCGCCCACCATTGTGCGCGACGTGGAAGATGACAGCGCCCTCTATGTGCTGATGCCGATGCGTGTCTGATATCCGGCCGCACGACAAAGCTGAGAGCCGTTCAAACGGATGATGGTTGCCGAAAAGACGGACCCGGCCGCGACGGCCGGGCCGCACCCAACAGACGGCGTCGCGCTGCGGAGTCTGAGTCTGACGGATTTCCGGAACTATGCCGGGACGCGGCTGGACCTGGATGGAACGCCGGTTGTCCTGGTCGGCAAGAACGGCGCGGGCAAGACCAATGTGCTGGAAGCGGTTTCGCTGCTGACGCCGGGGCGCGGCCTGCGCGGGGCTAAATTGACGGAAATAGACCGCCGCGGCGGGCCCGGGGGCTGGACGGTCGCCGCCGCCGCCGACACGCGCGTCGGGCCGGTGCAGATCGGCACCGCGCGGGAACCGTCGTCCGAGCGCCGTGTGGTGCGTATAAACGGGGCGGGTGCGTCGGCCCAGGCGTTGGCGGAATATGTCTCGGCGGTCTGGATTACGCCGCGGATGAGTCAGATTTTTCTGGAAGGCCCCGGCAGCCGGCGTCGTTTCATGGACCGGCTGGTCTTCGCCCTGGATCCTGCGCATGCGGGGCGGGTCGCGGCCTATGAAACCGTCATGCGGGACCGGGCGCGGCTGCTGAAGGAACGCGGACCGAATGCCGATCCGGCCTGGCTTGGCGCGCAAGAGGCGCAGATGGCCGAGCGCGGCGTCGCGGTCGCCGCGGCGCGGCGGGATTTGACGGATCGGCTGGCGGGATACGCGGCGGAAGGGTTCGGTCCCTTCCCCGGGGTCGGCGTGGCGGTGGCCGGCGACCTGGAGGCATGGCTGGAAGACGGCCCGGCGCTGGCCGTGGAAGACCGGTTCCGGGAAGCTCTGGCGGCGTCCCGGGGGGCGGACGCCCAGGCCGGCGGCGCGGCGACGGGGCCGCACCGCAGCGATCTCAGGGTCTGGCACCTGGCCCTCGGTATGCCGGCGGACCAATGTTCGACCGGCGAGCAAAAGGCGCTGCTGCTGGCGCTTGTCCTGGCCCACGCCACGCTGTTGGCGTCGGACCGGGGGACGGTGCCGCTGCTGCTCCTCGACGAAGTGGCGGCGCATCTGGATGAAGAGAAACGCGATGCGCTATTCTCGGCGATCCGCGCATTCGGGGCGCAGGCCTGGATGACCGGGACGGACGCCGCAATGTTCACCCCCCTGCGCGGGTTTGCGCAGGGTTTCCAGGTGGCCGACGCCACGCTGGGCCCGCTGCGGTTCTGACGGGCGACCGTCGGGACGGCTGGAACGATAAAAGACGGAACGGTTTGGTATGACTGATACGACAGGCGATATGGACACCGATTACGGCGCGGAATCGATCAAGGTTCTGCGTGGGTTGGAAGCGGTGCGCAAACGCCCGGGCATGTATATCGGGGACACCGATGACGGGACCGGATTGCACCATATGGTCTATGAGGTCGTCGATAACGCCATCGACGAGGCATTGGCGGGCCATTGCGACACGGTGACCGTCACGCTGAACGGCGACGGCTCGGTCTCGGTGACCGATAACGGCCGCGGCATTCCGACCGATATTCACGAGGAGGAAGGCATCTCCGCGGCGGAAGTGATCATGACCCAGCTTCATGCCGGGGGTAAGTTCGACCAGAATTCATACAAGGTTTCCGGCGGGCTGCACGGGGTGGGCGTTTCGGTCGTGAACGCGCTTTCGGTGTCGTTGCAGCTTCGAATCAAACGCGGCGGCAAGGTCCATGAGATGGGCTTCACGCACGGCGAATCCGACGCGCCGCTCGCCGTGGTCGGCGATGCGGGGGCGGAAACCGGGACCGAGATCACCTTCCTGCCCTCGACCGAAACCTTCACCATGACGACCTTCGATTTCGGCACGCTGGAACACCGCTTGCGCGAACTCGCCTTCCTGAATTCCGGGGTCGCCATCCGGTTGACCGATGCGCGGCATCCGGAGCCGAAAGTCGTCGACTTGCATTACGAAGGCGGGGTCGAGGCTTTTGTCGGCTGGCTGGACCGTTCCAAACAAGCGCTGCACGAACCGGCGATTGTGGTCGCCGGCGAACGGGACGGGATTACTGCCGAACTGGCTATGCAATGGAACGACAGCTACCACGAAACCACGCTGTGTTTTACCAACAACATCCCGCAGCGGGACGGCGGCACGCATCTGGCCGGCTTCCGGGGGGCGCTGACGCGGCAGATCAACGCCTATGCCGCGAATTCCGGCCTGGCCAAGAAGGAGAAGGTGTCGATCTCCGGCGACGACGCCCGCGAAGGGCTGACCTGCGTCTTGTCGGTGAAGGTGCCGGACCCGAAATTCTCCAGCCAGACGAAGGATAAGCTGGTTTCTTCCGAGGTCCGTCCGGTGGTCGAGGCCATCGTCAACGAGAAACTGGGCGAGTGGTTCGAAGAGCATCCGTCCGAAGCGCGCAAGGTGGTGCAAAAAGTGGTGGAGGCCGCCGCCGCCCGCGAAGCCGCGCGAAAGGCGCGCGAACTGACCCGGCGCAAGGGGGTGCTGGACATCGCCTCGCTACCCGGCAAACTTGCCGACTGCCAGGAACGCGATCCGGCGGCTTCCGAACTTTTCATCGTCGAGGGTGACAGCGCCGGCGGCTCCGCGAAGCAGGGCCGGGACCGGAAGTTTCAGGCCATCCTGCCGCTGAAGGGCAAGATCCTGAATGTCGAGCGTGCGCGTTTCGATAAAATGCTGTCCAGCCAGGAAATCGGCACCATGATCACCGCCCTGGGCACCGGGATCGGACGCGACGATTTCAATCTGGACAAGCTGCGCTATCACAAGATCATCATCATGACCGATGCGGATGTCGACGGCAGCCACATCCGAACCCTGCTGTTGACCTTCTTTTACCGACAAATGCCGGAATTGATCGAGCGGGGGCATCTTTATATCGCACAGCCGCCGCTCTATCAGGTGAAGAAGGACGGTAAATCGGTCTACCGCAAGGATGACGGCGCCCTGGAGCGGTATCTGATCGAAAACGTCATTGTAAACAGCGTGTTGGGGGCGTCTGACGGGACCCAGCGGGCCGGTGAGGAACTGGCCGAGATCATCGATCACGCGCGCCAGGCCTACCGCCTGATCGAGCCGATCGTGCGCAAGGCGCGGCGTTGGGATGTTGTGGAACAGGCAGCCATCTTCGGCATGTTGGACATCGCCCGGCTGGATACCGACGATCATGCCCGTGAAGCGGTGGACACGCTGGCCAAGCGGCTGGACAGTCTGATGCCGGAGGCCGAGCGCGGCTGGCGCGGCGAGACCCTGGACGACGGCGGTTCCGCTGTGGAGCGCACGGTCCGCGGCGTGACCGAGCGCTGCGTCGTCGACGGCGATCTGATCCGCTCTGCGGAAGCACGCCGCCTGAATGCGATGGCCGCGGATTTCAAGTCCCTCTATTGGCCGGCGGCGACGCTGACCGCCAAGGACAAGGAGACCCCGATCAACGGTCCGGTCGACCTGTTCGAGGCGGTGATGCGGGATGGCCGCAAGGGTCTGTCGATCCAGCGCTACAAGGGATTGGGCGAAATGAACCCGGATCAGCTTTGGGAAACTACGCTGGACCCGGAAGTGCGCTCTCTGCTTTGCGTGCGGGTCGGGCATGGCGACGATGCGGACGATGTCTTCTCCACCCTGATGGGGGATATCGTCGAACCGCGGCGCGAATTCATTCAGGACAACGCGCTGAAGGTGACCAATCTGGATGTTTGACGGGCGGGTCGGACTGGGAGGCCCGCTCTCTTGTGAAGGATTGCAGGCTGGTATAGTGTCCGCCGTCGAGTGGGGGATGGTTCAATTTCTGGCAATAGGCGCGGGTGAATGAGCGCGAAAGATTCAATGGTTGCGGTTGCGGAAGCGGCACAGGATTTCATGAGCAAATCCAGTTTCTCTTACGAGGATCTGATCGATTGCGCCAAGGGCAAACTGTTCGGCCCGGGGAATGCGCAATTGCCGATGCCGAATATGCTGATGCTGGACCGGATCGTATCGATCACGGCGGATGGCGGCGAACACGGCAAGGGCGAAATCGTTGCCGAGCTGGATATCAAGCCGGACCTTTGGTTCTTCAAATGTCATTTCGAGGGCGATCCGGTGATGCCGGGCTGTCTGGGCCTGGACGCCATGTGGCAGCTTGTCGGATTCTTCCTGGGCTGGCGCGGTCAGCCGGGCAAGGGGCGCGCCATCGGCGTCGGCGAGGTGAAGTTGCTGGATCAGGTTCTGCCCGGCGCGCAGAAAGTCACCTATCACATCACCCTGAAGCGGGTGATCATGCGGCGGCTGATCATGGGCATCGCCGACGGGGTGATGAAGGTGGACGGCAGGGTCGCCACCGAAGTCCGGGACATGAAGGTCGGACTGTTCCAGCCGGCGGAAGGCGCGCAGGCGTAATTGCGCCCGCGGGCCGTTTCCTTTTCTTGACGGGGTGCCGCGGAGCGGCCAAAAGGCGTCCTTGACGCCGGGTCTGTGGTCCGGCGCGGTGGATAGCGCCTTGGCGAAGCCGGCTTCCGCGCTTATCTTTGCCGTAAATTAAGTAAGTACTTAGCGAGCGCGCGAGGCGCGCAAAGTGGGAGTTCGCATGAACGGACCAAGACGTGTCGTGGTTACCGGCCTGGGAATCGTCTCTTCCCTGGGAAACAATCAGGACGAGGTTGTCGACTCTCTGCGCGAAGGCCGTTCCGGCATCGCCTTCGTGGAAGAGTATAAGGAACGCGGCTTCCGCAGCCACGTCCATGGCAGCATCGATATCGACATCGACGCGCATATCGACCGCAAGGTGCGGCGCTTCATGGGGGATGGCGCTTCCTATAACTATATTGCCATGCAGCAGGCGATCGAGGATGCCGGCCTGACCGAAAACGAAGTGGTGAACGAGCGGACGGGGCTGATCATGGGTTCCGGCGGCCCGTCCACGCGGGACATCGTCGAGGCCGCCGAGGTCGCGACCGAGCGTGGGGTCAAGCGGATCGGTCCGTACCGGGTGCCCCGGGCGATGTCCAGCACCAACTCCGCGACCCTGGCGACGCCGTTCCACATCAAGGGCGTAAACTATTCGATCAGCTCCGCCTGTTCGACCAGCGCGCATTGCGTCGGCAATGGGGCGGAAATGATTCAGTGGGGCAAGCAGGACATCGTCTTCGCCGGCGGTGGGGAAGAGTTGAACTGGACCCTGACGGTTCTGTTCGACGCCATGGGCGCGCTGTCTTCCAAGTATAATGACGAACCGACCCGCGCCAGCCGTCCCTACGACCGGGACCGGGATGGGTTCGTGATTTCCGGCGGCGGCGGCGTTGTCGTGCTGGAGGAACTGGAACACGCCAAGGCGCGCGGTGCGAAAATCTACGGCGAGTTGGTCGGCTATGGCGCGACCTCCGACGGTCACGACATGGTGGCGCCTTCGGGCGAAGGCGCGGTGCGCTGCATGAAAATGGCGTTGGACGGGCTGAACGACCCGATCAACTATATCAATGCCCATGGAACTTCGACCCCGGCGGGCGACTTGCCGGAAATCCGCGCGGTCAAGGAAGTCTTCGGTCCGTCAATCCCGAACATCGCATCGACCAAATCCCTGGCCGGGCATTCGCAGGGCGCGACCGGCGTTCATGAGGCGATCTATTCGCTCCTCATGATGAAGCACGATTTCATCGCGGCTTCCGCCAATATCGACAATCTCGACGAGGAAGCGGAAGGGGTGCCGGTCGTGACCGAGCGCATCGACAATGCGGGGCTCGACTGCATTCTATCCAATAGTTTTGGATTCGGTGGCACCAACGCATGCCTCGTCTTCCGGCGTTATCAATCCTAGTCCTTCCAATCTCGTCTCTTTGGTTATTTGGGAAATAAAAAATGGGGTCGACTGAGGCTCATCTGATGCAGGGAAAACGCGGGGTCGTGATGGGCGTCGCGAATGATCATTCGATTGCCTGGGGCATCGCGCAGAAATTGGCGGAACACGGGGCGGAGCTTGCCTTCACCTATCAGGGCGATGCGTTCGGTAAGCGGGTCGCGCCCCTGGCGGAGTCCGTTGGGGCGTCGCTTTGCGTCTCCTGCGACGTCAACGAGGACGGGTCGGTCGCCGCCGCGTTCGACGAGATCGGGAAACAGTGGGGCGGTATCGATTTCGTCGTGCACGCCATCGCCTATTCCGACAAGGCGGAATTGAAGGGCCGTTATGTGGATACGACCCGGCGCAACTTCTCCCAGACAATGGAGATTTCCTGCTACTCCTTCACGGAAGTGGCCCGCGCCGCCGAACCCTATATGCAGAATGGCGGCAGCCTGCTGACGTTGAGCTATTCCGGGGCCGAGCGCGTGATGCCGTCCTACAATGTGATGGGTGTCGCCAAGGCCGCGCTGGAAGCCAGTGTGCGGTATCTTTCCAATGATCTTGGTTCTTCGGGCATTCGGGTGAATGCGATTTCCGCCGGTCCGATGCGGACTTTGGCGGGATCGGCGATTTCCGGCGCGCGCTTTGTCTATAACTGGCAGGGCGAGAATGCGCCCCTGCGGCGGAACATCACGCTGGAAGATGTCGGGGGTGCTGCGCTTTACCTGATGTCGGACCTGTCGGCCGGGGTCACCGGCGAGGTCCACCATGTCGACAGCGGCTATCACGTCATCGGAATGGCCGCCCCGCCGCGCTGAATTTTCATCTTTTGAGCCGTCAGGGAGCGGAGCCATGCATCTGTTGGCGGCACAGCCCGGGGCGGTGGACGATGGCGGCGAGGCCGTCGATCTGGGCCAAACGCCCGGCGATATCGTTTTCCTCACCGCGGCCGATACGGAAATCGCCTGCCTGGCCGCGGCACAGGCAAAGCGCCTGACGGACGACCCGGAAGGCCCAAGCCTGCGGGTCGCGAACCTGCTGCATCTCGGCCATAACTATTCGGTCGATCTCTATATCGAAACCGTTGTCTCGAAGGCCAGGCTTGTGGTCTGCCGCCTGTTGGGCGGACGGTCCTATTGGACCTATGGCGTTGACGAGGTCGCGGCCGCCTGCCGGGCCGCGGGGATTCCGGTTCTGTTTCTGCCGGGGGATGACAAGCCGGACCCGGAGCTGGCGGCTATGTCGAACTGTCCCGGCATCGACTACACCAGATTCTGGGATTATTTCATTCAAGGCGGAATCGCCAACGCCGAAGCAGCCCTGGCCTGCGCCGCCGCCGCATTGGGACGCAAGGTTGACGTCCCCGATCCCGTTCCGATTCTGAAAGCCGGCCTCTACTGGCCGGGTAAGGCCGCGCCGGGCTTTGACGATCTGCCCGGATTTCAGGCGGAACCGCAAAAGCCGCGCGTCGGCCTGCTGTTCTACCGGGCGCTGGTTCAGGCCGGAAATCTGGGGGCGGTCGACGCCCTGTGCCGGGCGCTGTGCGATGCGGACGCCGTGCCGGTGCCGATCTTCGCCACCAGCCTGAAAGACCCCGTCTCCGCCGCCGCAATCCAGGAGATTTGCGCCGAGGCCGCGCCGGACGTGATCCTGAACGGCATGGGTTTCGCGGTCAGCCAGCCGGGCGCGCCCAAGGCGCAGACGCCGCTGGATCAAGCCGATTGCCCGATCCTGCAGGTGGTGTTTTCCGGCAGCAACCGGGAGGGTTGGGAAGACGGTGCGAAGGGATTGTCGGCCCGCGACATCGCCATGCATGTCGCCTTACCGGAAGTGGATGGCCGGGTACTGACGCGGGCGGTTTCCTTCAAAGGCAGCGTGCGCCGCGACCCGCTGATCGAAGCGGATGTGGTCGGGTATGAACCGGTCGAAGACCGCTGCCGCTTCGTTGCCGATCTGGCGGTCAATTGGGCGGGGCTGCGCCGCAAGCCGCCGGAGGACCGGCGGATCGGATTGGTGCTGGCCAACTACCCGAACCGGGACGGGCGGCTTGGAAACGGGGTCGGGTTGGATACGCCGGCGGGCGCCCTGCGGTTTCTCTCCGCCTTGCAGACGGAAGGTTACCGCGCGCCCCATGGTTTCGCGGACGGCGACGCCCTGATCGAACATCTGGCCGCAGGGCCGACGAACGCGGCGGTGGACGGGCGCGAAATTCGTGAGACTCTCGGCCTCGACGATTATCTGGCCTTCTTGTCGGGTCTGGACGCCGGGGTGCGCGATGCGGTGACGGACCGCTGGGGTGCGCCGCAGGACGACCCCTTCTTTCACGCCGAAAGACAGGTGTTCGCCCTGCCGGTCTTCCGGCTTGGACATGTCGCGGTCGGTCTGCAGCCGGCGCGCGGCTATAATATCGATCCGGTGGAAAGCTATCACGATCCCGCCCTGCCGCCGCCGCACGGCTATCTGGCTTTCTATGCCTGGATGCGACGCTCCTTCAACGCGGATGCGGTGGTCCATATGGGCAAGCACGGCAATATGGAATGGCTGCCGGGCAAGGCCCTTGCGCTGTCAAAGGGTTGCACGCCGGAGGCGGTCTTCGGCCCGACGCCGCATTTTTATCCCTTCATCGTCAATGATCCGGGGGAAGGGACGCAGGCGAAGCGCCGGGCGCAGGCGGTCATCATCGACCATCTGACGCCGCCGCTGACCCGGGCCGAGAGCTATGGGCCGCTGCGCGACCTGGAACTGCTTGTCGATGAGTATTACGAAGCCTCCCAAGGCGATCCAAGGCGGGTGAAGGTTCTGCGCAAGGAGATATTGGAACTCACCCAGAGTTCGGGTTTGGACAAGGATATCGGCCTTACCCCGGATCTGGATGAGGAAAACGCCCTGGCGGTATTGGATAACCATCTTTGTGAATTGAAGGAAATGCAGATCCGGGACGGTCTGCATGTTTTCGGCGAAAGCCCGTCGGGAAGCCTGCTGGACGATCTGCTGGTGGCGCTGGTCCGCACGCCGCGCGGGGATGGAGAAGGGGGCAAGGCGTCCCTGTTGCGGGCCCTGGCCCGCGACCTTGATCTGGGGGATGAGTTCGACCCGCTGGATTGCGATTTCGCCGCGGTTTGGCAGGGCCCGCGTCCAGCCGCGCTGCAGGAACGGGCGGACGATCCCTGGCGCAGCAACGGCGACACGGTGGAGCGGCTGGAGGCCCTGGCCCTCGACCTGGTGGCGGGCCGCTGCGATCCGCCGGGACCGGCATCTGCGGCGGTGCAGGAATGGACCGATACGGTTCTGCGGCCGGTGGTGGCCGGATGCGGGGCGTCGGAGTTGGATGAAATCACCTCCGGGCTCGCCGGGCGTTTCGTCCAGCCGGGACCGTCCGGCGCGCCGACGCGCGGGCGGCCGGACGTGCTGCCGACGGGGCGCAATTTCTATTCCGTCGATACACGGATGGTGCCGACCCCGGCGGCCTGGGCCTTGGGCTGGAAATCGGCCCAGCTTCTGCTGGAGCGTCACGCCCAGGACCATGGCGACTATCCGAAACGGCTGGCGATCAGCGCCTGGGGCACCGCCAACATGCGGACCGGCGGGGACGATGTGGCCCAGGCGATGGCGCTCCTCGGCGTTCGGCCGCAGTGGGACGATACCTCGCGCCGGGTAACCGGGTTCGAGATTCTGCCGCCCGACCTGCTGGACCGGCCCAGGGTGGACGTCACC
>JANQIT010000157.1 GCA_028282025.1 Hwanghaeella sp.
GAGCCGGATTTCCGGCCCGTGATCGAAAGTCTGGTGATGGACCATGTCATTCCGGCACACCGGGATCTGGTGGACCGCGCCGCCAATGTTGCGGGCGTCATGGCGGCGTTGTGCGCCGACCCGGATGGCGCGGGACTGGCCGCCGCCGAAACGGGGTTTGCCGATTTGGTTTCGGCCTTCTCGACCGTCGAACTTTATCGATTCGGACCGGCCCGGGTGGACAATCGATTCGAGCGGTTGTTCTTTTGGCCTGACCGCCGGGGCCGCGGGTTGCGCCAGGTCCAGCGCCTGATTGCGGCGCAGGATCCAACCGCCGCGGATGCGGAATCCTTGGCCGGAAAGAGCGTCGCCGTTCAAGGGTTTCCCGCCCTCGACTTCGTCCTTTTCGGGGCCGGGCGGGGAAAATTGACGGAACAGCCGGACGGGCATCGTTGTCTTTACGGTGCGGCGATTGCGGAACGAATCAGGGCCGTGTCGGCCTCCTTGCTCGACGATTGGCGCAAGACAGGCGGCTATGCGGACCTTATGCTCAATCCCGGACCGGAAAATCCGGTTTACCGCAACGGGCGCGAAGTGATGCAGGAACTCCTCCGCGCCATCGGCGAGCAATTGCAGATTACCCGGGACTTCAAGCTGCTCCGCGTTGTCGGCGACGCACCGGAACAGGCGAAACCGAAGCGCGCGCCCTTCTGGCGGTCCCGCAACTGGCTTCGTTCCGTGGGCGGCAATATCGATTCCATCCGTGCGCTTCTTGCCGAGGGGCGGTTTAAAGAAGCTCTGTCGCCGCAGCAGTCGGCCTTGATTGAACAGGTTCTGTTCGAACTGAGCCAGGCGCGCCGCGCCGTATCCCGAGTGCAGACGGCTGGCGTGCCGGTCGAAGCGGCGGTGCGGGACCCCAAGCACCATGAAACGCTTGGCTATGCGACCATTCCGTTGGGGTCTGCGGCTGCGTTGGTGGAGGGGCGTTTACCCGCGGCGCTGGGCCTGACGCTGGGATTCAATTCCCTTGATGGCGATTAGACGCCGGACGTTTCTGACGGCTATCGCAGGGTCGGCGCTGGCGGCCGCGGCGCTGCCCGCTTGGGCGGCGCAGCCGGCACGGTACGCGTCGGCATTTCGCAACGCGGAGGGCTATGGCCTCGCCATCCTGAACGCGCTTGGCCGCATAGAGCGCTTTGTGCCGCTGCCCGGGCGGGGACATGGTTCCGCTGTCTCGCCCGATGGGCGTCGGCTGGTTCATTTCGCGCGCCGCCCCGGTTCGTTCGCGATCGTGTTGGATACGGCCGGTCGACGGCCGGCGAGACGATTCGAACCGCCAAGCAGCCGCCGCTTCAACGGGCATGGCTTTTTTTCGAAAGACGGTGGGTTGCTCTACGCGACCGAGAACGATTTCGAGGCCGAGCGGGGTGTCTTGGGGGTGTACGACGCCAAAAACGATTTTGGCCGCTTGGGTGAGATATCGACCGGCGGGGTTGGGCCGCATGAAGCAATCCTGCTCCAGAGCGGGCGGGTCGCCGCTGTCGCCAATGGCGGCATCGCCACACATCCGGATTACCCACGGATGAAGCTGAACCTGCCGGAGATGAGGCCCTCAATTGCACTGATCGATCTGGGGTCGGGAGAAATCCTGGCTCGCGCCGAAGCGCCGGCGGAGTGGCATCAGGTCTCGCTTCGCCATTTGGCGGAAGACGGACACGGGACGATCTGGGTGGGCGGTCAATATGAAGGATCCGTTACCGACAAGGTCCCACTCATTTTCGTTTATAGCCAAGAAACAGGATTAAAACCTCTTCTTAATCCTAAAATCCCGTATCGCTCGATGAATCAGTATGTCGGCTCTGTCGCCGCCAATCGATCCGGACGGGAGATCGCCCTTACCAGTCCGCGTGGCGGCGTATGGCTGATATTCGACAGCCGCTCCTTTGCTATGCGCAGCGTCCGCCGTGTCCCCGATGTCTCCGGCGCAGCCGCGTTGGGGGACGGCTTTTTGGTGACTGACGGCAACGGCGTCGTATGGAGCGATACGGCGTTAGCGGTCGGGGACGCCGATATCTCCTGGGACAATCACCTGATCGGGTTTGCTGTAGACGATCTATGAAGCCAACCGCAGGCGGTCCGGTTTCGGTTGTTCTGTTTGCGGGTGCGCGCAACAAGCCGCACGTCTCTTCCAGCGGGCGGGATATGCTCTAATTACAAATGCGACGCATTATCGTAGGATTTATTACTATTGCGACGCATTTGCACAGAAATATTCACTTTTTGACGCTATTTTTGCCATTTTTTCACCATACCGTGCTTGGCTCACCTTAGAACTGTTCTATATATTCCGGCACCCAATTGAGGGTACCCAGATTTTTAGGAGGAACACGATGAAGGGCGAACCGGAAGTTCTGAAGCACTTGAACGGCATTCTGAAGAACGAACTGACGGCGATTAACCAGTACTTCCTGCATGCGCGCATGTTGAAGGATTGGGGATACGAACGTCTGGCGCATAAGGTTTACGAAGAATCGATCGGCGAGATGAAACATGCCGACATGATCATTGAACGCGTCCTCACTCTGAATGGACTGCCGAATCTACAGGATTTGGGTAAAATCAATATCGGCGAGAATGTCCCAGAGATGTTCAAGGCGGACCTTGCCTCCGAGGAAGCCAACCAGGCGGCGCTGAAAGTGGCGATCGTGGTCTGCGAAGAAAAGCGGGACTTCGTATCCCGTGAGATCTTCGAGAATATCCTCGAAGATACCGAAGAACATATCGATTGGATTGAGACGCAGCAGGGGCTGATCGAACAGACCGGCATTCAGAACTATCTGCAGGAGCAGATGTTCAAGTGTGAGGACTAGAACGTCGTTCCTTAACCCGGAACCGTTGGGACGGCGCGCCCGATTTGTCAGCTAGGATGATCGGGCTCGGCGTCTCAGTGGTCCAGAATTATGCAGGCCGCTTCAAACACCATTCTTCTCAATCAACCGTGCGGCTGATCCGGCGGCGTTTTCGGTAACAACGTCGCCTCTTCCCGAAGGACTACCGGGCTGCGCTTGAGCGTAGCCCGTTTCTGTTTCTGCGCGGGCACGCGCCAGCAACTCTTTCGTAAGGTCGATCCAGACTTTGGATGTCTTGCTGATATACATGCTGTCCAGGCGGCGGCAGGGTGTCGGAAATGCCAGCCGCTTCAATTATGTTGACGGCCTTGCCAGGACCGCGCCGTGTACCGATACGTCCCGTTTTGAACGGATCCGGTCCGGCAGAGTTCTGTGGGAAGTGCGGGCAGTTCAGAAAGACCGGAAACTGCCTTAAGCGACGGCGAACTGGTTGCCGGAAACGGTTTCGAAATGCGCGGCGATCTTGCCTTCTATCATTTCGGTGATTTCTTCGCTGCAGGTCCCGCACTGCGGGGCGACGCCGCAGGCGCTGTAAACCGCCGAAGCCGTCAGATGGCCGTCGGCAATCGCTTGTTCGATTTCCTGATCGGTGATCGCGTTACAGATACAGACGTACATGCTTCCTCCGTCCCAACAACAAGGAGGTTAGTAATAATGCGAATGATTGTCAATTGCGCAATATCAACGCCGTGTGAACTTTTGCCGGTCCCCGTTTCCTGGCCGCCAAATCGGAGCGCCTTCATCTTCCCGGTCTTGGAACCGGCTGCATCGCCCTCTAAGGTCCTCCGCAACCGCCCCGTGCGGCCAAGAAACCTCGCTGCGGAAATATGAAATGACGGACTCGGGATCGCCTGTTCTGATCGGGCTCGATTGGGGCACGACCTCTCTTCGGGCTTATTGCATCGGCGAGACGGGTACGGTGATGGAGCGGATATCCTCGCCGGCTGGTATTCTGGCGGACCATCCGGACGGGTTCGCCGGTACGTTCCGGGCCGTCACCGCGCCGTGGCGCGACCGCTTCGGCCCGTTGCCCGTTATCGCCTCAGGCATGATCGGCAGCCGGAACGGCTGGATCGAAACGCCCTATGTCGACGCGCCCGCGTCTCTGGGAGATTTTGCACAAGGGTTGGTCCCGGTAGAGACGCCGGGCGGTGGGCCGGTTCATTTCGTTCCCGGCCTGTCCTGTACCGATTCGGCGGGCACACCGGACATCATGCGCGGCGAGGAAGTGCAGATCCTGGGGGCGTTGTCGGGCGGGGACCTTGCGGCGGACGAAACGGCGACTGCGCTTTTCCTGCTGCCTGGCACCCACAGCAAGTGGGCCGGGGTGCGCAACGGCGCGATCGTGTGGTTCGAAACCTATATGACCGGAGAGGTCTTCTCCGTGTTGATGGACCATTCGATCCTCGGGAAGCTGGCCGCGCCGGGCGGCGATCCGTCGACCGAGGTTTTCTCCCGGGCGGTAGAGGTCAGCCTGAACGGGGACGGGTCCATTCTGCACCGGGCCTTCAGCGCCCGGACGCTGCCGCTTTTCGAGCGACTGGAACCGAAGGACATTCCGGCGCACCTTTCCGGGCTTTTGATCGGAGAGGAAGTCAGGGCGGCGCTCGGCCGGGAAGGGAGCGGCGGCAAACCGGCCGTGACAATTGCCGGGCGCGGCGACTTGGCGCAAGCCTACGCCAGGGCCCTGGAAATCGCGGGCGTGGCGTCGGCCTTCGCGCCCGACGACGTGGCCGCGCGGGGACACTTCATTCTGGCCGAAGCGGGAGAGTTGATAACATGATGCAGTGGCAAGAGGCTCTGGACGCGCTTCCCCTGATCGCCATTTTGCGCGGACTCAGGCCGGAAGAGGCTGCGGATGTCGCCGCCGCGCTTTCGGATTCCGGCTTTCGGATCGTTGAAGTCCCCCTGAATTCTCCACGCCCCTTCGAGAGCATTGAGATTATCGCCAAGCGGTTCGGTGCGGAGATGCTGGTCGGTGGCGGCACCGTCCTGTCGGCGGCGGAAGCCAGATCTGTCCACGACGCCGGCGGCACAGTGGTGGTTGCGCCGAACCTCGACAACCGGGTGGCGGAAGCGGCAGCGGCGGAAGGGATGATCTATTGTCCCGGCGTGCAGACGGCGACCGAAGCGTTCCGGGCGCTGGAACTCGGCGCGGCGGCGCTGAAGCTCTTCCCCGCGGAGATGATTCCGCCCGCCGCGGTGAAGGCCTTGTCCGCCGTGCTGCCGCAGGGGACGCCGATGGTCCCGGTCGGCGGTATCACGCCGGAGGGGATGGCGGCCTACCTCGATAAGGGGGCGCACGGGTTCGGGCTCGGCTCGGCGCTCTATAAACCGGGCAAGACGGCGGCCGAGGTTGGCGTGGCAGCCGACGCTTTCGTCCGCGCTTTCCGGCAGGCGGTCCGGCGCTGAACAAGGGCCCGCGCGGCCTTCCCCACAGGTGCGCTGCCGGTCGCCGCATCGTCTTGAAACCACCTCCGTAAAACAGAACAGCGTTTACGTTCGGTTCATAAATCTGCGGTATTTTTCGCTTTGTGAGAGAAGGGAAAAGTAGGGATCTCCGGGGGTTTTGCCGTGTCACGCGTAAAGTCGTATCGGGAAGCAGCGGAAACCGCTGAACGGGACCGATTTGTCGGTTTCTCGTTCGCCGGTGGAGATCTGCTGATCGAAACGACGCCGGAGGGGGAGATTGTCTTCGCCGCCGGCGCGAGCGTTAGTTTGCTCGGCGTGAACATAACTGAAATGTTCGGCACGTCCTTGGCATCCTGGTTTCGGGATCCCTATCGGACAATTCTGGGCTCGGCCCTGAAGGCCAGCCTGGACGGGGTGCGCAAAGGTCAGATCGTGGCCCAGACCCGGACCGGCGAACAGGTCGAGCTGAGCATGTGTTCGCTGCCGCGCGACCGCTCCAACGTGTATATATCCATCTGCGACCGGCACGACGTCGCCGGGCAGGATGGGGAAACCGAAAATCTCCGATTCGTCGACGCAGCCGTATCCGCCATCGAATCGGACCGCGGCGAAACCGCCATTACCTTGGTCGATCTGTCCTCTCCCCTGCTGTCGGACGAAGAGGCGGGGAAGGATCTTCAGGCGGAACTCGACCTGGTTCTGCGGTCCTATCTGCAGGCCAACGCGGTGAACGCCGACGCCGCCACCAAACTGCCAAGCGGGCAATACGGCTTCATCCATACCGCCGAGCAGGACATCGCCGACATCGTCTCGGAGGTGGAGATTATCGCGATGTCGCTGGACCCGGCCATGCGGAACATTCGTGTCCGGGCGGGATCGTTGCCCACGGCCGATCTGCGGGAAAACAAGACGGTAGCCCGGCGCGCCTTGCAGCGGGTTCTGGACAATGTCTGCAAAGAGGCTTTTTCCGGTACAGGCGAGAAGGATGTCAGCGCGATGTTCCGGGCCAGCGTCGAGGCGACGCAAGGGCGGATGGGGCAGGTCGCCCGGATGTTCACCAACCATGAATTCGCGCTGCATATTCAGCCCATCGTCTCCTTGAGCAGCGAGGAAGTCAGCCATTACGAGGTCTTGAGCCGTTTCCGAAACGGACAGTCGCCGTTCGAGACCGTCGCCTTTGCGGAAGATACGTCCCTGATTCAGGATCTGGACAACGCGGTGGTGGAACGGGCGCTGAAAGCCATCGGCCAGGGACTGGCGCCGGGGCCGGGCGGGTTGGCGGTCAACGTTTCCGGGGTTTCGCTTCAATCCCCGGCCTTCATTCAACGCGTCCTCGATCTCTATACGGGCACCCCGGAGGCGGCGGGCAAGTTCAGCGTTGAAATCACCGAATCCGCGAAGATCGACAATCTGGAACAGGTCCGCCATTTCGTCGACCGCCTGCGTCAGGCGGGCATTATCGTGTGTCTGGACGATTTCGGCGCGGGTGCGGCGTCTTTCCAATATCTCCAGGCGATGGACGTCGATTGCGTCAAGATCGACGGCCTTTACGTCAGCCGCATGCTGTCCAACGGGAAAGAGTACAGCATGATCCGCGCGCTCGCCGACCTGTGCCGCGATCTGAAGATCACCACGGTCGCCGAATATGTCGAGGACGCCCGCCATGTCGACGCGCTGCGCGGGCTGAATATCGACTTCGCGCAAGGTTTCTACTATGGGCGTCCGGCCCCGCTCGAAGCGCAATCCCTACCCAAACCTGCACAGCAGAGTGCGCTAGAGTCCGAGGCGGACCCCTCAAGGAACGACTCCTTCATCTGGTCGTCGGATCCCGTAAAACAGGGATAACTGGGGCGCACCGGCGGGCCGCGGACACAGCAGGGCGGCATGTGTCCGATCCTGCGATACCGGGTCTGCTTGCCTTGCGGCGGCGGACGCACGGGCCGGCTGCATTGGTTCATCAACCCTTGTTAATAAAAACCCGCTTCTCCAGGCGTCGCCGCGCTTTTCATCGCCCGGGCAGGTCACTACTCTCTTTTGCTAATAAAGGAGGGCGCGCCGAGGCGCACCCCCGCAATCAACAGGGTGAGTGTGCGGAACATGGAGGTTTCTTCGGAAAGCCGGGACGGAGCGGTCATCGTCGCGGCCAGCGGGCCGATTGACCACGCGACGGCGGGATCGTTCGAAGCGGCGGTAATGCCGGCCTTGGAGGATGCGCAGGCACGGGATCAGGGCTTGGTCTTCGATATGTCCGGCGTCGATTATATGAGCAGCGTCGGCCTGCGCGTTCTGATGCTGGTCGCGAAGGCCGCCAAGACGAAACAGACCCCAATCGCCGTATCGTCGCTGCAGCCATCCCTGGCGGAGATTTTTCAAATCAGCCGGTTCGACAAGATCTTCACAGTTTACGACGACGTACAGGCGGCGGTGGACGGCATCAAGCCGTGACGATGACGCGCCGGGCCCCCAAGAGGCCGCGGCCAGGGAGCAGGGATATGCTGGTTCGGTTCTGGGGCACGCGCGGATCGCTGCCCGTGGCGATGAGGGCGGATGCGGTGCGCGGCAAGATCGCCAAGGCGCTGAAGGCGTCCCGGGGCAAGGATCTGTCGGACGATACCAAGATCGACTCCTTCATAGAGAGCGATCTCGACTTCTCCGTATCGGGGACTTTCGGCGGCGCGTCCTCCTGCGTGGAGATAGATCTCGGCAATGATGAGTTCATTGTCTGCGACATGGGGTCCGGCCTGCGGGAATTCGGCCTTTCCTCCTTGCCCAAGGTCGCGACGGGGTCCAAGTCCGGGCGCTACAATATCTTTCTGTCGCACCCCCATTGGGACCACATCATGGGCTTTCCCTTCTTTGCGCCCGCTTTCGTCCCCACCAATTCCCTGCACTTCTACGGCGGACACGATATAGAGGCGGCGCTGCGCCGCCAGCAGGAGGATCCATCTTTTCCCGTCCCATTGGAATGGATGGGCGCAAGCCGAGAATTCACCCTGATGACGGAGGGCGAGACGGCCGGTTTTCCGGACTGGTCGGTGACGATGAAGAAACAGCCGCATCACGGGGACTCTTTCGGCTACCGCTTCGAACATCGGGACAAGGTGGTGGTCTATACCACCGACGCGGAGCACAAGCTGGAAGATATGGAGGGCATGGACGCGCATATCGAATTCATGCGGGATGCCGACGTGGTGATTTTCGATACCATGTATTCCATGGCAGACGCGATTTCCGTAAAGCAGGATTGGGGACATTCAAGCAACACCGTCGCCGTCGACATGTGCCATCAGGCGAATGTCAAACAGTTGGTCATGTTCCATCATGAGCCGGTGCACAGCGACGCCATGATTGTGCAGACCCACCGCGAGACGATGCGCTATGAAGAACTGGTGCGGCCGGGTGAAGCCGCCCTTACCGTATCCTGCGCCTATGACGGGATGGAGATTACCGTCTAAAGGATGGGATAATGTCTTCTGTTCCAGATCGCGATCCTGAAGACGACGCCCTGGTCGGCGATGCGGACGAGGCGTCCGGCTGGTCTGAACATGCCTGGGTCCGCAAGGCGATGGCCTTCAACGGCAGGCCGGCGGCGGTCGCCATGCTGCTCGCGGCGCCTTTCGTTCTGATCTATTGGGGCGATACGCTGGAGCCCTGGCGAAACCTGACCTTCGACGCGCATCATCAGGCCGCGCCGCGAAGCGCCGAACACCTGCCCGTTCAGATCGTGGAGATCGACGAGGCGAGCCTGCAGGAATTCGGCCAATGGCCCTGGCCCCGGCATCTGGTCGCCGACCTTATTCAGGGCGTTTCGATCCGCGGCGCGATTGTCGTCGGCCTGGATCTGATTTTCCCGGAGCCCGACCGTCTGTCCCCCCACGCGGTGATCGAGGGCCGGCCCGATGTGGACGACACGCTGGTCGAAGCGCTTCGAACCCTGCCCAGCAATGACGACGCCTTGGCCGCGGTGGTCGGGCGCTTTCCGGTCGTCCTGGGCCGCGCCGCCCTGGAGGGTGAGGTGGCCGAAGCCTGGTATGACCGCGATCCGCCGATGCCGACGACCAACCTGATCGACCCGGTGCTGCTGGACGCCCTGCCGAAGGCGGATGCCGTGGTCACCAATCTTTCGGCGCTTGAAAACAGCGCCATCGGTTTCGGGATACTCAACGGACCGCCGGATGCCGACGGCGTCGTCCGCCGCGTGCCGCTGGCCATGAACATCAATGGCCGTCCGCACGCCACCATGATCCTGGAAGTGCTTCGGGTCGCGCTTGGCCATCCGGAGGTGACGTTCCACGGCGACGCGGACGGGATCGATGGCGTGGATATCGGTGGGAACTTTTTTGCATCCGATCCGGACGGGCGTATCCGGCCGCACTTCACCCATTCCCTGGAAGACCGTTTCGTCTCCGCGGGCGATGTTCTGGCGGGCCGCGTCGCGCCCGATGCGTTCGAAAATCAGGTGGTCCTGATCGGCGTCACCGGTATCGGCGTCATCGACAAGCGTTCGACGCCGGTCTCGCCCCTGGTGCACGGGGTGGAAATTCAGGCCCAGGTTCTTGAAAACCTGTTGCTGGGAAACCGGCTTGTCCGCCCCGTCTGGGCCGATCCGTTCGAAGCCGGCGTTCTGCTCTTCGCCGGTCTGCTGGTTATTCTGCTGATGCCGGCCAGACCGATCTGGCAGACCTCCGCGGCCTTTCTGCTGGCGACGGTGGCGGCGGGTGCGCTGACGCATTACGGCTTTGTCAGCCGCAACCTGCTGCTTGATCCGGTTCTCCCCTCGTTCCTGGCGGCCCTGGTCTTCTTGTCCATGCTAACCATTCTGCTGGCGGAACTGGACCGCAGGCGGCGCGCCCTGCGCCAGGCCTTGCAGAACGAGCGGGTCGCCGCGGCGCAGGTCGCGGGGGAATTGAAGGCGGCGCGGGATATTCAGCTCGGCATCCTGCCGGACCCGAAGAATATAGACCATCTGCCGCCGACGGTTTCCGTCAGCGCCTTTTTGGAATCCGCGAAGGCGGTGGGCGGGGACCTCTACGACCTCTTCATGGTGGATGGCGACCGGCTGTTCTTTCTGGTCGGCGATGTCACCGGCAAAGGCGTTCCGGCTTCCCTGTTCATGGCCTTGAGCAAGGCCATGAGCAAAAGCGCCGCGCTGCGGGCGGGGTCGGAGAGTATGGATGTCATCATCGACATGGCGAACGAGGAAATCTCCCGCGAAAATCCGGCCTCGCTGTTCGTTACGGTTTTCGCCGGGATCGTCGATTCCAGAACGGGCTCCATCGAGTTCTGCAATGCCGGACACGAAGACCCGCACATCTTGCGGCCCGATGGATCGGTCCACCCGCTGCAATGCGATGGGGGGCCGCCGCTGTGCGTCTTCGAAGGATTCCCCTATCCGCTGGAACGGGTCACGCTGGCGCCCGGCGAAACCCTGGTGATCACAACGGATGGCGTGACGGAGGCGAAACGCGCGGACGGCGTCTTTTACGGCCACGACCGTCTGGTACGCGCGCTGGAGCAAGCCGCCGGACAAACCGATCTGCACGAGGCCATCGCCGGGCTTGCCGGCGATGTGCGCCGCTTCGAAGCGGGGGCCGATCCGACGGACGATCTGACCGTCCTGGCGGTCCGGTTTAACGGACCGTGACTTCCACCCGCCGGTTTTGCGGCTCGTCCACCTCGTCCTCGGTCTGCACGACCGGTTCGCGCTCCCCGCGGCCCACGGCGATAACCAGGTCCGGCGGCAAACCGCGCCCGATCAAGGTTTGCCGGACCACGTCCGCGCGATCCCTGGACAGCACGTCGTTGTCTTCCACCTTGCCGACCGTATCCGTATGACCGGTTACCTGAACCTCCGCGCCGGGCCGCGCATCCACTTCGCGCAGCAACCGCTCCAGGTTCGGCAGGGAGCCGTCGGTCAGACGGGTCGACCCTTCCCGGAAGTAAAGCACGAAAACGGCGGGCTTCGGCGGCAGCGCTTCCAACAGCGCGCCGTAAGCCGCCGCGACTTCCTCCGCCGACGTCGTTTCGGTGGAGACCTGGATGCCGCCGACTTTGCCGACCTGATAGGGTTGGTCGATCACCGCGACCGCGCCGCCGTCCTCGTCCAGCACTGCGACCGCGCCGGTCCCGCCGGCGCCGCCGGGCAGCAGGGTCACCGTATCGCGGGCGCATGCCGCCAGAAGCAGCAGGGCCAGAACCGCAAGGACCCTCATTGCGAAACCTCAACGACGAATTCGGTCCCGCGCACACCCAGGATAGAGGACGGGGTGCGAACCTTCATGGCGTCCGGTTTCCGCTTGGCGATCTGGCCCGAGATGATGGCCAGCGACCCTTTTCGCAGACGGGTGTCGAATTCCCCGTCATGTGTGGTGGCGTTGAAGCGGAACCGCGACAGTTCCACACGGCTGTCCGGGCCGGCCGAGAACCGGCTGTTATCGACGAAGGTTACGCCCAGCTTGCCGTCCGGGCCGGTTACCAGCACGTCCGACTCCTGCAGGGTCACGCCGGACTCCGCCTTCAGCAATTCGCCGCCGCGTTCGATGGAGGCGTCCCCCGTCACGGTTTTCACGCGCCCGATATCGGCGAACGCCGGGCCCGCCATCAGGGCGATCAGCGTGCCGATCAACAGTCTTTGCAACATCTTAGGTCCCTTTGAGACTTGTTTCGCACACCCCATCGCGCGCGAGTCTAACCTGGAACGGGTTAAGGATCGACTCCGGAAACGGTTCGCGTCAGAGTCCTGGTGTCAATACTTCCTGCGAAGAGTGAACAGCCATTGAAGATGGATTTTCCAACACGGATGGAAGCTCTGCCCCGCCTGCCGGCCTATCTGGAAGCGGTGGCGTCGGAGTATGGGCTGACAAGCCGTACGGTCGGCGTTCTTCGCCTGATGCTGGAAGAGTTGATGACCAACAGCATCATGCACGGGCGCGCGCCGCCTTCCGCGCCGATTGAGATTGTTGTGACGGTCACGGACGGGGAGACCCGGATTCTCTACAGCGACGCCGGTTTTCCCTTCGACCCGCGCTGCGAACTGCCGCCGGAGTCGCGGTTCGACGATCTAGACGACCGGCCGATCGGCAAGCTTGGATGGCCCCTAATCCTGCATTATTGCAGTTTTGAAGATTACACTTTCGCGAAAGGCCGCAACCGGATGCGCTTTACGCTGGACCGGACGCGCCTAGCAGCATCGGTAGATTGTTGAGGACGGCGTCCGTGTCATCGGCATCGCCGATGCTGATCCGAATACAATCCTCGAAACCGGGATAAGGGATCGTCTGAGTCAGGATGCCGGCCTCCTCCCGCAGGGTGCGGGCCGCATCCGCCGCCGGCCCGGGCAGTTTTGCGGCGATGAAATTGGTTGCCGACGGCAGGACCGGACAGCCCGCCGCTTCCAATCCTTCCGTCAACCGCCGCCGTTCCTGCGCGGTCTTGTCCAGGATCATGGCGGTATGGGCCGTATCCGACAGCGCCGCCAAGGCGCCCGCCTGGGACAGCCGGCTGACATTCAGGGTGATGCGCAGATTGTCCAGCGAACGCTTGATGGCGTCCGACCCGCACAGTGCATATCCCAGCCGCAGCCCGGCCAGACCGTAAGCCTTGGAGAAGGTGCGCAGCACCACCCACGGTCCTTTGCGCGCCGCCAGCGCATCGTCATGGTCGGGGCCGCCCGCATGCCGGCCAAGCTCGTAATAGGCTTCATCGAGCACGGCGAGCGCATGGTCCGGGATCTCCCGCAGCAGGGTGGCGACCTCTTCCGCATTCATCAGCGTGCCGGTCGGGTTCATCGGCGTCGTGATGAAGACCAGGCGGGTCTGCTCTGTCACCGCGTCCAGCGTCGCCCGGACATCGATGCCACCGTCCGCGCGCACGGGGATCTGCACCAGCTTCGCGCCTTGCGCGGCCACGGCCCGGGGATATCCGGGAAAGCACGGACCCGGCGCGATGGCTTCCGTTCCCGGCGACAGGCTCATTTGCGCCGACAGCATCAGCAGCTCGTCGCTGCCGTTCGTGCAGACGATGCGCTCGGCGGGCCAGTTCCAGTGCGCGCCCAGCGCCTCGACCAGCTTGGTCCAACCGCCGTCCGGGTACAGGTTCAAACTCTCCGAGGCCTGGGCGACGGCTTCCTTCACCCTGGGCGAAGGCTGATAGGGGCATTCATTGAGATGCAAACGCCGAACCTGCCTGTCGCCGAATTCCGTCGGTGGGATGCGCGGCTTCGGCAGGTTGGAGAGGTAGGGTTTCGGAACGGGATTTTCCGTGTCGGTCATGAAAAGTGCGCCTTACCAGGGAAACAGCCAATGGGCCGGCGGGCGGCCCGCGACGGGAGAGGGGAGACAGGCGACCCGGTCGCCCAGCAGACAACCCAGCCAGATCGTCTTCAGGTCCGGCCCGCCGAAACACAGGCTTGAAACGCTGCGCAGCGCCTTGCTCGCGATCCGGTCCATGTGGGGGCGGTCCATCGTCTGATCCTTGTAGGCCTGCTCCACCCACTCCAGATGGGCCGGGTCCGCGTCCTCCAGCAGAATATGCTGCCCGCCGTCCGGTCCGATGCGGATCAGGCGGTTGGAGATGATGGAGGTCGCCCACAGCGCCCCGTCGGCGTCGAAGGTCAACCCGTCGGGAAAGGTGCCGGCCCCATAGGTCGCCACGACTTGCTTGTCCGACAGCGCGCCGTCTTCCGCGACGGCAAAACTGCTGGTGCGGCGCACGAAGGTCTCGTTGACATAGAGACGCCGGCCGTCCTCCGAAAGCACGACCTCGTTCGTGAAACCGATACCGTCGGCGACAATCCGCGCGCCCTTGCCGTCCACCAGGATGATGAAGCCGTCATCCACATCGGGCTTGTAGCCCAGCGACCGAGGCTCCCGCCGGGTGCTGACCGTGATCCAGATCCGGCCCCAATTGTCCAACAGCACGAAGTTGCTGGCGGGCAGCTGTTCCCCGTCGGCCTCCAGCAGGTACGGCGTCAGGCCGCCGTCGCGCCGCAGCCGCCAGATCCCGCCGTCGTCGCTGAGGTTGGCGACCAGGAAATCCCCATTCTCCAGCAGGCAGAAACCGTTCGGTTTGAAATCGATTGGCGGGTCCTTCGCCAGGATCCGTTCCTGCCCGCCGCCGGGCTTCAGCCAGGTGACGCCGCCGTTCCAGTCGGACGCATAGACGCTGCCGCGCGCCGTCGCCAGAACACATTCCGGCCGGTAAAGCGCCTCTCCCGCAAAGCGCAGGTCGTTCAGGTCAAACGGTGTCGTCATGGCCCCCGCCGTTGGTCTTCGCTTTCGGGAAAGAGCGTTGTTCCCGCTTTGCGCTGGCTTCGCCCGAGGGCCCCAGGCTATAGGGTTTCGGGTGCCTGGTCCAAGCGCAAAGGGGAAAAGAACCATGTCCAGTAACCGCCGGTTCAACATCGCAGTATTGCCCGGAGACGGGATCGGTCTGGAGGTCATGACGCCGGCGGTCGAAATTCTGCAGGCGGCCCAATCCAAGATCGGCGGGTTCGACCTGGATTTTTCCGAACATGAATGCGGCGCGGGGCTGTATGCCAAATCCGGCGACGCCCTGCCGCCTTCGGTGGTCGATGCGGCGGGCGCGGCGGATGCGGTTCTGCTGGGTGCGATGGGATTGCCCGATGTGCGCTACCCTGACGGAAGGGAAATCACCCCGCAGATCGACTTGCGCGAAATCTTCGGCCTCTACGGCGGGGTCCGACCGGCGAAGGCCTTGAAGGGCGTGCCCCCGGTCCTGGCCGACCCACGGGCGGGCGAGATCGATTTCGTCCTGATCCGCGAGTCGACGGAAGGATTGTTCGTGGGTCGCAAGAAGGCCGAGCGGATCGGCGACGACGTCGCCCGCGACACGATGGAGATCACCCGGGCGACCAGCGAGAAGCTGTTTCATTTCAGTTATAAGCTTGCCCAGCGCCGCAAGGCCGCCGGCAAGCCGGGCCGCCTGACCTGCGTCGATAAGGCGAATGTGTTGGGCTCGACGGCGTTCTTCCGGCAGATCTTCGACGAGGTCGGCGAAAACTACCCCGATATTGAACGGGATTACGGCTATATCGACGCGGTGGCCATGAACTTCGTGAAGAAGCCCTGGGCCTATGATGTGCTGGTGACGGAAAACATGTTCGGCGACATCCTCTCCGACCTGGCGGCTGGTTTGATCGGCGGTCTCGGTTTCGCGCCCTCCGCCGATATCGGGGACAGGCAGGCGGTGTTCCAGCCCTGCCACGGAACGGCCCCGGACATTGCGGGCGAAGGCAAGGCCAACCCGACCGCGACGATTCTGAGTGCGGCGATGATGCTCGACTGGCTGGGCGAGACGCATGACGTCAAGGCGTGCCGGGACGCCGCCGCCGCCATAGATAGCGCGGTTACGGATGCGTTCGCTACGGGCGGTCTCACCAGCTTCGAACTCGGCGGGGCGGACGGGACGCGGGCCATCGCGGATGCTGTCCTCGCCCGGTTGGAATAGCGCGGATGCGTGTCGCGGTCGTCGGCGCGGGCTATTTCGCCCAATTTCAGATAGAGGCCTGGGCCCGCCATCCGGACGCGTCGCTTGCGGCGGTCTGCGATCTGGATGCGGAAAAGGCGAAGGCCGCCGCCGACGCCCATGGCGCGGAAGCCTGGACCGATGTCGCGGCCATGTTGCGGACGGTGAAGCCAGATCTGCTGGATATCGCCACCCCGCCCGCCAGCCATCTGCCCTTGGTCCGTCTGGCGGTCGAACAGGGCGTTCACTGTGTCTGCCAGAAACCCCTGGCGCCGACCTTGGCGGAAGCGGAACAGATCGTAAGCACCGCCGCCGAGGCGGGCGTTTCGCTGATCGTGCACGAGAATTTCCGTTTTCAGCCCTGGTATCGGGAGATCAGGAAACAGATCGATTCCGGCCGTCTCGGCGACCCTTATCAGGTTTCCTTCCGGTTGCGGCCGGGCGACGGGCAAGGGACTGAAGCCTATCTGGCCCGGCAACCCTATTTTCAGGAAATGCAGCGCTTCCTAATGCATGAAACGGGGATTCACCTGATCGACGTGTTCCGCTATCTGCTGGGGGAGGTTGATTCGGTTTTCGCGGATTTGCGGCGTCTGAACCCTGCTATCGCGGGGGAGGATGCCGGGCAGGTCCTGTTCCGCTTCGCCGGTGGGGCGCGGGGACTGTTCGACGGCAATCGGCTGGCCGGGCATCGCGCCCGCAATCCCCGTCTGACCATGGGGGAAATGCTGTTGGAAGGGTCGGAAGGGTCGATTTCCCTCGATGGCGACGGGGGCCTCAACTGGCTGCCGCTGGGCGGAGAGGCGGAACCGATCCCTTATGAATGGCGCAACGTGCATTTCGGCGGTGATTGCGTCTACGCCCTGCAGGACCATGTCCTGCGCCATTTCGCGGACGGGGCGGATATCGAAAATCCCGCCGCCGACTATCTAACCAACATGCGTATCGTTGAGGCCGCCTATCGTTCCGCTGAAACCGAACGCTGGGCCGCGGTATAAGGGTCCGTCACGAAATCGCCTTATTTCCGGTCCGAATTTGGCCGCAATCCCTCTGCATCCTTCCTCTCGAGCACAGGCGCGGGGAAAACAGGAGGATGCCATGCTTAAAGAGACCGCCGCGACGGCGACGCTCGCACTCTGTGTTGTCGCCGTTCTGATCCTGGTCGCGCCATGGGTCGGCCATGCGCCGTTCGACACGTTGTCATCGCATTTGGACGCGGAAGTGCTTCTCGACCGCTGGATACGCTAGCGCGTGTAGCGGTCCGTCCGGATCGATCCGGGTCTGTTTGGGTATCGAAGGGCAGGGTCCCAAGCGGCGGGATTGAAAAGCCTGCCTCGGCACGCCATCTTCTGACCGGGTTCGACTGGGCCGCCTGCGGACGGTCGAACAGGTTCCGCCGTTTATGGGGAGGCTTAGGTGTCGACACGCGTTTCGATGTTCGGAAACCCCTTGCTTCTGGGGTTCGACGAGTTGGAGGCGACGCTGGACCGCGTCGCGAAAATGACCAGCGACGGCTACCCGCCCTATAATATCGAGCAGTTGAGCGAGAATCGCCTGCGTATCGTGCTGGCGGTCGCCGGTTTCTCGGATGACGACCTTTCCATCGAACGGGAAGGCGACCAGTTGACGGTGGTCGGCAAACAGCGCCCGGATGGGGAAGAGCGCGTCTTCCTGCACCGCGGCATCGCGGCGCGGCAATTTCAGCGCAGCTTCCTGTTGGCCGAGGGGCTGGAAGTGGAAGGAGCCTCGCTCGACAACGGCCTGCTGGCCATCGATCTCGTCAAACCGCCCCGCGAGGAAGTGGTTCAGACCATCAAGATACACGCCGCGGACTGACGGTCTTTGCCAGGGGCGGCCGTCGCTATTCCGCGGCGACGACCGTTGTGGCGCTGCGGCGTTCCTGCTGCGCCTGACGGACGATCTGGCTGGCGGACCACAGGAAAAGGCCGGCCATCAAGGCCGCGACGATCAAGTCCGGCCAGGCCGTTCCGGTCAGGAAGACAGCCCCCGCCGCGCAGATTACCGCGACATTGCCGATAACGTCGTTCCGGGTGCATAGCCAGACGGAGCGCACATTTGCATCGCCGTTTCTGAAACGCATCAGAATCAGGAAGCAGGCCAGATTGGCGCCCAGCGCCAGAAAGCCGATGCCGCCCATTACCGTGGCGTTGGGCTGTCCGAGGACCAGAACCTGATAGGCTGTCGAGCCGAAAACCCACAGACCCATCGCGCCGAGACTGATCCCCTTGATCAGGGCCGCGGCCGCGCGGACCGGAACCGCCATGCCGATGACATAAAGGCTGATTCCATAGGTCAGAGTATCCCCCAGAAAGTCCAGGGCGTCGGCTTTCAGCGCCTGGGATCCGGCGAAGGCGCCGGCCGTCATCTCAATGGCGAACATGGCGGCGTTGATCGCGATCACCACCCACAATACACGCCGGTATTCCTGCGAAACGCCGTCGAATTTAGGGTCCTGCGCGCAGCAACTGCCGGCCATGAAAGATCCTCCGATCCCTATGAAATTCCGTTCGGACGCTCTATGTACTCTCTACAGTCGTTGTAGCTTCAAGGGGAAATGTGAGTATGGAACGTTCGCTAACCATCGGCCGTGTGGCGGAAGCGACCGGCTGTAAGGTTCAGACGATCCGCTATTACGAACAGATCGGCCTGGTGCAAGCTCCGGCCCGGTCCGCCGGGAACCAGCGGCTATATCTGAATGCTCATGTCGAACGGTTGGCCTTCATCCGCCATGCGCGAGAGCTCGGGTTCCCGCTGGACGCCATCAGGGAATTGCTGGACCTGTCCGACCGGCCGGATCGGTCCTGTGCGGCGGTCGATGGCATCGCCAGAACGCAACTGGACGATGTTGAACGCCGGATACGCCGCTTGGAGTCTCTGAAGACCGAACTGGTGCGGATGATCGACGGCTGTTCGGGTGGAACCGTCGCGGATTGCCAGGTGATCGAAAGTCTCGCCGACCATACGCACTGCGCCGGCGATCACGTCCCCGATGCGCGGTTCAGCGGATAGGAACGGGCCGCTTTCTCAGGCGGCGACGTGGTTGGTCGTGGCGTCGGTCAGCAGCGCGAAAAGCGCGTCGGCATTGTCGGACCCGCGCAATTTCTTGCAGATACCCTGATCGCGCAGCAGGCGCGAAACCCGCGCAAGCGCCTTCAGATGATCCGCACCGGCGGATTCCGGGGCCAGCAGCAGAAACACCAGATCGACCGGATGTTCGTCGATGGCGTCGAAATCGATGGGCTTTTCCAGGCGTGCGAAAACACCGTAAAGGCGGCCCAGATCGGCAAGCTTGCCGTGGGGAATCGCAATGCCGTTTCCGACGCCGGTGGTGCCCAGGCGCTCGCGCTCCAGTAACGTGTCGAAAATCAGCCGTTCGTCCAGGCCCGTCACCGTATGGGCCCGCTTGGCCAGTTCCTGCAGCGCTTGTTTCTTGGAGGTTACCGAAAGGTTTGAAACGACGGCATCGATACCCAACAAATCACTGATTTCCATAGTACAACGATCCCATAAAACGACTGTCAAACCAGGAAGCCCATGGTCCCTGGGACCGGTTCCGCGTCAGGGTGTTTCCCTGTCCGATATCAGGACCCGGCGACCGCGGACAACTGCGGGTCCACCCAACCGATATTCCCATCGTCCCGAACGTACACCATGTTCAGGCCGCCATGTTTGGAACTCTTGAACAGCATTGCCGCATGCCCGGAGAGGTCCAGCCGCATCACGGCTTCGCTAACCGAGAGTGTTTCGATCTCCGCCGGCATTTCCGCGATGATCGCCGGCTGGTCGCCGCCTTCTGCGCCTGCATCGTCCTCGTCCGCCTGTTCCGGCGAAATCACATACTGCTGCGCCGGGGTGATTTCCGGGTCGCCCGTATGTTTGTGATCTTTCAGCCGGCGCTTATAGCGGCGCAGCCGTTTGGCCACATGTTCCAGGGCCTCTTCGAACGCCGCATAGGCGTCGCCCGCCTGCCCCAGACCCTGTACGATGATTCGCTTGGAGACGTGAACCTGAATGTCCACCCGGAAGCTGGGACCCTCTTTGGAGACCGTAACCGTCGCGTCGGTGGTGTTGTCGAAATATTTCGACACGACGCCTTGAAGGCTGTCTTCGATACGGGAGCGGAGAGCATCCCCGACATCAAGTTTTTTGCCGGTGACCGAAAGCTGCATTTTTCTCTCTTATCGACATCAGGTTACGCCGCCTTCCGTGGCGTGTGAAGCCTGAATTTTCGCCGGTTAAAATCAATGGCCGCTTCGCGCGGCGTCATCGGCGTTCAGCCGAGCGCGCGGAACCTATTGGCGGGCCCCTTTTCTGTCAAGACACCTCCATCACAAAGCGCGGCGTCTTGGACGGCGCGCCCCGCCTTGCGGCCGTCCCGCCCGCCGCGGACCGCACCGACGCCGGGCGGACGGGAGTCAGCCGCCGGGTATCAGGCGTAGGACCGATTGGGCCCGCTCGTGTCCTTGCGCCGCGGCGGCGCGCAGCCAGCGGCGCGCGCCCTCCGTGTCCTGCCCGTCCGGCAGTTCCCGCAACAGGGCGAAACCCAGGGTGAACTGGGCCTCGCGGTGGCCGTCCTCGGCCGCCTTCCGAAGCAGCTTCAAGGCGGTTTCGAAGTTCTCCGGGGCCGTGCGGTCCGACTTGTAGGCCAGCGCCGCGTTATATTCCCGGTCGGGATCGCCGCTCGCCGCGGCGGCGGCGCGGGCCGTTTCGTCCAGACGCCCGCGGCGGATCGTATCGGCGGCTGTGGCCCGTTCGGCCTGTCCGCTCTTCTCAAGATGCGCGGCGTAGGCGCGGAAGCCCTCCGCCAGGGCGGGGATGTCGGGATTGCGCGCTTCCCAAAGCCCGGCCAGGGCGGGCCGATTCGCGGCGCTCCAGGCGATATAGTCGGCGCACCAATGGCGTTCGATTTCCCGGCGCAGCGAAATGGCGGACCGGGCGTCCTTGTCCAGGCCCAGGTCCTGCATCGCCTGTTCGGTCCACAGGAACGCCTCGCATTCCAGGTCCAGGTTGCGCATCCGCAGAAGGCGGCCTTCCAGATGCTGGATGCCGTGTCCCAGAAGTTCATGCGCCAAGACCACGGCCAGTTCGCTGGTCGGCCATTCGATGCCGTAGCGCCCGACAATGACGACGAACGTCCCCCTGGCCGCCGCGGTGTCGAAATGGTCGGGGAGGAAGGCCGCGATGGTCGCTGACCGTAACGAACGTTCGGGAAAGTGCGGATCGTAGACAATGGCGACCCGGCCTGCGCGTTTCAGGCGGTCGACCGCTTCGGCGGCGCGTTTCGATTTCACGAACAGAAGGTCGTGCGCATCCATCATGCGCTGCAGGGCCTTCGCCGGGACGACCGGGTCGGCGTCCAGGCGCTGGCTGGGGGCGGCGGGATAGGCTTGGAACAGAATGCCGCGGTGCGGGCGCTGTTCGGCGTCGCGCGCGTGGGCGGTGGCGGCCGGCGCGGCTGTTGCGAACAGAACAAGGCACAAGAGGAAGCGGAACGCCATCCAAGGAACCCGCATGGTTTCCGGGCGACCGTAGCGCACGCGGTTCACGCCGGAAACTGTGTCTCCTGTCCGAACGCAAAGAACCCACCGTTTTCGAGTGCGGCAGCGGCTTTGAAAGACCGCTCTTTCCTCTTAGTTCAATTCATTATGGTTCAATCAAAAAATGAAGAAAGATTAAGGGTTTTTTAATCACGTATCTCTAAAGAACGAACGCGGGGAAGTGTATCGGGGGACGGGGGTTGGGACCCGGTCATACAAGATGAAAATGCGAACATTGATACCGGCGGGATGTTTGGCGCTGTTCACGACGCTTGTTTTAGCAGTCGCCGCCGTACAACCGCCAAGAGACGCCTTTGCCGCTGTCGCCGTAATGTTTCCGCCGGGAACGGCCCTTGTCGACGCCATCGGCCGGGTTGCCGAGCACGGCGGACGGGTTGAGCGAACCGGAAAGTGGGAAAACCTGGTCGTCGCGTCCTTTCAGGACCGCGCCGCGCCAGTGGAGGCGCTGCGGCAGGCGGGCGCCTGGCTGGTGTTCGATCCGATCCTGGCCGGCGGATGCGGTTTGTTGAAGCCCACATCCGGACCGTTGCCGGAATATAGATAAACTATCTAAGATAGCTTTTTAAGAAAGAGAGAAAGTGCAATGACCGCCTTGATGGATCTGCGCAGTAAGTCGGCCCAATTTCTGGTTTACTACCTGCTGGCGCATATACCCGGGACTGCGGCGGTTTGCCTGCTGCTCGGGGTGCCTTGGATCATGGCGACCGGGCTGACGGCGGTTCTGGCGGCCGCGGCCGCGGGCATGTGGTTCTGGCGCGGTGCGGCGGATGAAACGCTTTACGTTGTCGCGGGGGCCCTGCTTGGCAGCGTGGCGGCCCTGGTCTTTGCGATGGCCGGGCATCCCTGGCAAATAGACATGCATATGTACTTCTTCGCCGCGCTGGCGATGTTGGCGGCCTTGTGCAGTTGGCGCACCCTGGTGGTGGCTGCGGGCGTCGCGGCGGTACACCACCTCAGCCTCAATTTCATCCTGCCTTATGCGGTCTTCCCTGACGGTGGCGATTTCCTTCGTGTCGTGCTGCATGCGCTGATCGTGGTCCTGGAAACCGGTGTGCTGATCTGGATGACCGGCCGTATCTCCAATGCTTTTATGGAAAGCGAGGAGGCGGCGTCCGCAGCGGCGCATGCCGAGGCCGCGATGCGGGAAGCCCAGAAAGCAGAGGAGGAAAGCCGCGCCGCCCTGGAGGACGAACGCCGCCGGGCGCTTGACCAGATGGCCGCGACGCTCGAATCCGAGATCGGCGGTATGGCCGACTCGGTGGCCGCCGCTTCTTCCGAATTGAGCCAGCACGCCGATGGCCTGCGCACCTCCGCCGAGGAAGTGCAGGGCGCGGCCAGCCAATCGGCGGAAACCAGCCGAGCGGCCGGTGAGGATGTGACCCGGGCCGCCGACGCGGTGGAGGAACTGGGCCGGACGACAGCGGAAATCAGTGATATGGCCGGTCAATCGGGCGCCACCACCCGCCGGGCGGTTGAGGAAGCCCGCAAAACGAACGAGGCCGTCACGGGGCTTGCGGATGCGGGGACGAAGATCGGTGAAGTCGTCGGCCTGATCCAGGACATTGCCGAGCAAACGAACCTTCTGGCGCTCAACGCGACGATCGAAGCGGCGCGTGCGGGCGATGCGGGTAAAGGGTTTGCCGTCGTCGCCAACGAGGTGAAAGCGCTGGCCAGCCAGACGGCGAAGGCGACGGAGAACATCTCCAATCTGATCAGCGGTATGCAGAGTGCGTCCGGCGGGGCGGTCTCCGCCACCCAGGGGATCGGCGATACGATTGAAAAAGTCGCCGAGACGGTCGCCGCCATCGAAGGGGCGGTGGGCCGTCAGGAGGCCGTGACGCGGCAGATTTCCGACACCGTATCTCTGGTTTCCGAAAAGAGCCGGTCGGCCGCGGACCGCGTGGCGACGGTGCAAACGGTGGCCAACGACTCCCAGGCCGCCTGTAACGATGTGAAAACCGTCGCCAGCAGCCTAAGCGACCAGTCTCAGGAACTGAACAACCGCTTGAAAGACGTGTTGTCCACCTTGCGGGCATCGTGACCGGCAGCCTATGCCGAACCTTTCATCCGATGGTGACCGGCGAGCCAATTGCAAGTTGAAACCGATTGTCCGCGCGGCCCAGGTTGACGGCGATCTCGACGAGGCCGAGGGAGTTTTCGTACCAGAAGGCGGCGCCTTCCGGCGCCTCGCCGAAAGTGCCCGCGCGGGACAACCGGAGGTCCCCCACGCCCAGGGTTGCGCCGGCGTCCAGCGCCGTGGCGCGCAGGCCGGTCATGGCGTTGCCGAAAGCGTCGATGTAAATCACCGCCGGCAGGTCTTCGGGCCAATCCTCGCCGATGCCGCCGGTTTGCGGGTCCAGCGCCGTGGTCGCCTGTTCCAGCCATGTCTTTCCCTCCGCCGCGATATAGGCGGCGGCCGGTGCGAACAGGTCGCGGCCGTGAAAACTTGCGGACAGGACGCCGGGCTTCCAGTCGATCCGCCGCCTGACCGCGCCGGTCGTCCGTCTGGCGATCTGGCTCAACAAGCCGTTGTCCGGCCCGACGAAAGTCCGTCCGCCCGCTTCGAGAACCATGGCGCGCCGCGCGGTCCCGACGCCGGGATCGACAACCGCGACACAGATGGCGTCGGCCGGCATGTCGGACGCCAGGGCCGCCAGCAAATAGGCCGAAGACCGCGGGTCTTGGCGCGGAGCGTCGTGCATCAGGTCGATGACTGCAACGCCATGCGGCAGACGGTCCGCCAGGCGCGCATGCATCTGCCCCACATAGGGACCGCTATATTCGAAGTCGGTGAAGAGGTATATATGGCGCATCTGTTATGCATCGCACAGGATGATCGTGTTGTGAACTTTCTACTGTGGCGCGATTGGCCTGATTCCTGCACAAGTTGGCGGTAAACACGGTAACGAGAAGCAAGATAATGCAACCCGAAGCCACCACCTCTGATCGTCCGGTACGGCGGGACGGCGCGCCGGGGGAAGGTCTAGGACATGTATTGCTGGTAGATGACGGCGACACCAACCGGATGATCGCGGCGGCCATGTTGCGCCGGGCCGGATATTCGGTCGACGAGGCTTTTGACGGCGCCGAAGCGGTTTCAATGGCGTTGCAAGGCCGCTATGTCGCCATTCTGATGGATCTTGCCATGCCGGTTATGGACGGGATGGAGGCTACCCTCTCGATACGCGAATTGCCTGCGCCCCATTGCGAAACGCCCATCGTCGCCTTGACGGCCCACGATACGCCGTCCGACCGCATCCGCTGTCTTGAGGCGGGTATGGATGATTATATCGCGAAACCACTGCGTTATACGGAGCTTGTGGATGTGATGCAGCGGACCGTCCGGGCGCGCGGCGTCACGGCCCCGGACTGTTCGAAGGAAGCGGTCGTGGCTGCCTCTCAAGCCCGGCGGTTGCAGCAGTCCGACCTGGATCCGTCGGATTTGATCGATGACGGCAAGCTCCGCCAATTGGAACAGGACGCGGGTCCGGAGGCGATGCGCAACCTGATCGAAATGTTCGTAAAAGAGGCGTGGACGCTCTCTAAAATATTGCAAAATAAAGAAAATAATGAAGATGTCGCGACGTTGCAGCGGACGGCTCATTCCCTGAAAAGCAGCGCCGCGGCCTTCGGGGCCCGCGCTTTGGAGGTTGTGGGTGCGGCAGCCGAGAAGGCTTATGCGCGTTCCGACATGGCCAGTGCGGCAACCGTGCTGGGAAACCTGCCCGATTTGGTCGCGGCGACGGAAGCGGTCTTCAAGGAGCGTGGGTTGGTCTGAGAGACCGGTTTCGATCCGGGACCGGTCCGGGTCGGTGGTGCCGGCTGCGTGACTTGAACACGCGACCCCATCATTACGAATGATGTGCTCTACCAACTGAGCTAAGCCGGCCCAACCACCGTGAGAACGCTCTGATATTTGGCGGAACTGAGTTCTGCAAGTTCTTTTTCGCCTACAGCCTCACCGGTGGAACCGGCGGGCGAAAAAAAATCGCGTTTTTCGTATCTATGTGACCGGGGTCACTTCGCACTGGACGGGGGACGGGTAGGGTGAGGTCATCAAAAGGGTTTTTTCATCAGCCAGTTTTTGGCGAGAAGCATCTTCCCTTTTGCCTCTTACTCTCCCTCGCCTCGACGGCCCGGCACTTTGACCGGGCCGCTTTTTTTGAGTTTTTCTTGCACGCGCCGGGGCCATGCAGACTAGCCAAATGCAAAGAATGATTCGCAGTTTCAAATGCAAATTGCAATGCGCACCCCTGCTTTTGAGCATCGTTCCATACTTCGGGTTCAACTGAGTTTCCCTGGGGTTCATACGGATAGATGGGTTCCCGAAAGAGCCTCACGAAACCCGGATACGGCGTGGGCGGCCGTACTATCGCCGTGCCGAGAGCATCACCAACGGCGGCCGAAGCGCTGCCGCATCGCTTTCGCGCCGGTTCCCGTCCGCGGCAGACCTGTGCCGCGGTCTCAGCCGATATGGAATGAACGCAAATCGCTCTGGAAGCCCCCCTCTACGCCCTGGCACAAGCCTTGCGCTCCTTGGCGTCAGTGAAAGCCATTTTTTTGTGGGATGTTGTGTCGGATGATTCAGTTTGAACGGACAGTGGAAGTGCGTGCGGTGCTGGAAGGTTTGCGATCCGGGCGGCCGCGGGTAGAGCGACGCCGCCGGCCGCGGCCGCTTAGATGCTACCTTCACCTGGTGGAGGACTGCGGCGAACAGGATGCCAACCGTTTTGAGATCCTATCCGGCGCCAAGGACCTTCTGCGCCGCTACATTGTCTGGCGGCTTGCGGCTTACGCCTGAACCGCTGCGTCTTCTCCGGTGGCTTTGGCCAACCAGTAGCGGGCCTTCTCCAGGTCCGCATGTTCCGCTTCTTCCAGTTGGGCCATCAAACGGCAGACGCGTGGTTCCGGCTGACCGTCGCTCTCCACCAGTTTTTCCAGATGGCTGCGCGCCTCTCCCCATAGTTCCGCATCCAGCGCGGCTTCGGCCAAGGCGACATGGCTCTCCGGATGATCCGGGTTCAGGGACAGCAGATGTTCGAACCGCGTCACCTGGCTCAAGGCGTTCGCGCCGGGCGGGGCGACGTCCCGGTAGGCCCGGCTGATCGCGGGATCCGGCGCCTGTCGCCAGGCGTCTTCCAGCAAACGAGTCGCTTTCGCCTCCTTGCCGCGCCGGGCCAGAAGGCGCGCCGACATGGTGACGGCTTCCGCCAGATCGCCGGCCAGCTTGCCCGCCTGATTGGCCAGTTTCAGGGCCTGATCGTAATCGCCGGCGGACTGCCGCTCGCGCGCCTGGGCCATGAGAAGCTTGGCTTTCATCCGTTTCGCCTCGCCCTCTGGAATGGCCTTGTTGCGCATCGCCACCGTGATGGTTTTCAACGCCCCGTCCCAGTCGCCCGCCTCCTGCTGAAGGTCCAGCAAATGCCGGGCGGCCCAGCTTGTGCCGGGGCGAAGGGTGAAGGCCTTTTCCGCAAGCGCCGTTGCCTCGTCGCGATTCCCGTCGCTGATCGCCTGCATCAGCAGGCCGCGCGTCCCTAGGAACGCCGTGTCCTGGTTTTCCAGCATTTCCGCGAAATATTTCTTCGCCGCGTCGGAATCCCCCTCCAATTGTGCGGCTTGGGCGGTCAGAAGACGGGTTAGCGGCGGGTCTTCCAACAGCGTTTCCGCCTTGCGCGCCAGCCGCCGCGCTTCCGCCGGGTCGCCCGCGGCGACAGCCACCAGCCCCTGCGTAAGCGTCTTATAGCCCCGTTCGCGCCGTGTTGCGCGGCGCGACGCCATGAATTTCCCGGGCGCCGCTATGGTGCCGCTGAACAGGCGTGCGAAGATCACGGAGACGACCACGAAGACCAGCAGCAGCAGCGCAAGCAGCCCGACCGAGATATCGACCCGCCATCCCTGCCAATCAATACTCACCCGGCCTGGATATTCAGCGATGTACAGCGCCGCCGCCACAATAAGGGCGACTTTGATAAGCAGCAGAAGTCCGCGGATCATGGCTGGCGCACTCCCTAACCGCCTGCCGCGGCGTTTTGCAGCCGCGTCAAGGCGGCGTTGCGCAGCGCTTCGAGGGCGGCATCCGCCGTCACCCGCTTGGCTGCCCGGTCGACCCAATCCGCAATCGCCGGGTCCAAACCGGCAAACGGCCGGACCGCATCGACCGCCGCCGGCAGGTCGTTGCGCGCCAGGGCCGCTTCGGCGCGCGACACGGCAGGTGCGTCCGGGGCGTCGTCGACGCGGCGGATGCTCACCAGGCTACGCAGTTCGGCCAGGGTTTCCGCCATCCAGTCCGACGCGCCGCCGACACGCTCGGCGCGGTCAACCAGGGCCGCGATGGCGGTAAAATCGGTGGTCAGTTGGGACCGGGTCGCGATGACCTGATCTTCGAACGGCCGCAGCGCCGCCAGCGCCGCCGTCACCATCTCGTCGCTGGACGCCAACGCGCCGATATCGGCCAGGGCGCCGCCGAACGGTTCGGAAGCCGCGATCAGATCGCCCAACTGCCCGACCGCCAGCACCATCGCCGCTTCCGCGCCCGCCGGACCGCCCGAAGCGCTCTCGATCTGTCCCAGCCTTTGCTCCAGGGCGGCCAGCCGGTCGGAAACGCCTTCGATCCCGGCGCGCAACGTGTCGAACTGATCCGCGAAGGTCGCCAATTCGGCCCGGAAGGCTTCCAATGACCCGTCCGCCCGGTTGTCCATGGCGTCCACGCGCTGGCGCAAGGCGGCGATGGCCTCGGAAAGCGGGCCCAGATCGACCGTGGCCGGTTCGCTCTGCCGCGATACCGCCGCCCGGTCTTCAAGCGCGGCAAGCCGGTCCAGGATCGGCGCCAGTTCGCCGGTCAGCAGGGAGGGGTCCAATGTGGCGGCTGGCGCGGCGGGTGCTGCGGCCTTCGCCTCGACGGTATCCAGGCGTTTCCGGAGATCCTCCAGACCTTTCAGTACCGACGGGTCCGCCGGTGCGGCGGCAGGCTTCGGCGGCGGGCCGAAAAACTGCGACAGGTGGCCTTCCAGCGCGGCATCCACGCCGGGCCGCCAATAACTCTGCGTCGCGACGGATCCCGCCGCGGCGATTGCGACGAGAAGGGCGAGCCACGCCGTGCCGCTGGGGCGGCGGATTACCTGTACGGCCGGAGGCGGCGATGCGTCGGATTCCGACCCCGCCGTGGGAGGAGCATCCTTCTCTGCAGGTTGGTTTTCCGGGGTGTCTGTAGCGCCGGTCCCGGCGGCCTCCGCTGCCGCGGTCTCGCCCTGATTATCATCCCGCGGCGTTTCCTCGCCGGTCGGCGCCGGTGTCAGATCAACGCCTTCTCGCGCCGCGACTTCCTGGATGTCCTGCCAGCGGTTCTCCGGAATATGGTTGCGCGCTTTCCAGCCCTGCACCGTGCTGACCGCGATATCCAGCTTCTGAGCCATAGGGCGGATGCCCCCGAAGCGGTCAATGACCGTTTCGGCATCCAGAGCCATTTCAGATCCGGTTTCTTGACCGTTCGCCGTGTCGTTCATGGTGCCCCCTGAATCCGGCAGCGCGTCCGTTGTCGACAGCGGTCCGGTGGGGCCGCTTTCCCTAGGTTTTAGCGCCTCGCTGGCGGCTTGCAACACAGAAGCCCGGTCGGGATGCGGTGCAATAACAATTTTTCGCCAGGATAGCGCCTTCGCCGCCTCGGCGACATTCTCACTCATGCAGACCGCCGCGATACGCCCCGCCGCCTCGGCATGGCCCGCTTCTGCGGTCAGTGTACAGACGATCCGCGCGGTGCGGGGCGAAAACAGCATCACGCCGTCCAGCCGCCCCGCCGCCATCGCCTGCGATACCATATCCGGCAGGGTGTCCGCCGCGACCGCTTCATAAAGGACCCGGCGGTCGACCGTATAGCCCTTTGCCGTCAGCAGGGCGGCCAACTCTCCGGCGCGCTGCGTCCCGGCAACATGCAGCAGCACGCCGTCCGCCGGCGCGGTGCGCGCTGAAACATAGTCCGCCAGGGCGTCGACATCCCCATCGGCGCTTTCGACATCCGGGAAGCCCTGCGCGTCCGCCTCGGCGGCGGTGTTGACCCCGACGGCATAGACCTTGATATCGCGGCGCTCCGTATTCCCGGCCAGCGCCCGCACGCCATTGGCGGAGGTGAACAGGACCGCGCCGACCCCCGTGAGGTCGACGGGCTTTTCGTGGATGTCGATCTCCAGGACCGGGGCGGCCAGGGCGTCGATCCCGGCGTTTGCAAGCGCGCCGGCCAACGCTTCCGCGTCTTCCCGCGGTCTTGGCACCCAGACGGACGGGCGCGGCTTCGCCCAGGGGCTGGCCGGGCCGCCGCCGCTCATGGCCGGTAGCTGTCGTCCATATCGGCGGCCAGGAATTTGCCCGCGTCCACTGCAATGGCCAGGGCGTCCGACCGGCGGCCGGTCCGCTCCACCCGCATCATCCCGCTGCCGTCCGGCCGCGCGACCAGTCCGCGGAAGCGCGCGTCCTCTCCGGTGAATTCCATCAGCCCGGCGATGGGGGTGCGGCAGGACCCGTCGAGTTCCGCAAGGTAGGCCCGTTCCGCGGTGACGCGTTGCGCGGTTTCGGAATGGTCCACTTTCGCCAACAGGGCCATCACCGCGCCGGCGTCCGCGCGGGCGGTGATGCCGATGGCGCCCTGTGCGACCGCCGGCAGGAATTCTTCGGGCTCCAGCGCCTGGGTCGCGACGTCCGTCATATCCATGCGGTTCAGCCCGGCCATCGCCAGCATGGTCGCCTGCGCCTCCCCGTCCTCCAGTTTCCGCAGCCGTGTCTGAACATTGCCCCGGAATGGAATGACCTTCAGATCCGGACGCTCGCTAAGGATCTGCGCCTGCCGCCGCAGCGACGAGGTGCCGACGACGGCCCCCTGCGGTAGATCGCCGAACCGCCCGACGCCCGGCGCCACCAGGGCGTCGCGCACATCTTCCCGGGGCAGAAACGCGCCCAGCGCGATACCGTCGGGCAACCAGGTTTCCAGATCCTTCATCGAATGCACGGCGATATCGACCCGCCCGTCCAGTTGGGCCGCGTCCAACTCCTTGCTGAACAGACCCTTGCCGCCGATTTCGGAAAGCGGACGGTCGAGCACCCGGTCGCCGGTCGTCTTGATGATGACGATCTCCGTTTTCAGGCCTGGCGCAGCCTTGGAAAGACGGTCCGCGGCCTCATGCGCCTGGGCCAGCGCCAGGGGCGATCCGCGGGTGCCGATGCGAAGAATTTCGGGAAGATCGGAGGTGGTCATATCGAAGCTGTAGCCTATCCGTTACGGTTAGGCTACACCCCGGCACGACGAATTTCCGATTGCCGCTTGGAACGGATTGAAGATGTTGATCTTGGGTTTGGAAACCTCCTGTGACGAGACCTCCGCCGCGGTCGTGCGCGACGATGGCGAGATCCTCAGCAATGTCGTTGTCTCGCAACTGGACGAACACCGGCCCTTCGGCGGCGTGGTCCCGGAAATCGCCGCCCGCAGCCACCTGGATCACCTGGATTCGGTGGTGCGCGAAGCCATGGACCGTTCCGGCGTTGCTTTCGCCGATCTTGACGGAATCGCCGCGACCGGCGGCCCCGGATTGATCGGCGGCGTCATGGTGGGGGTGACCGCGGGCAAGACCATCGCCTTGTCCCAGGGACTGCCCTTCGTCGCCGTCAATCACCTGGAAGCGCACGCGCTGACCGTGCGGCTCAGCGACGATGTTCCGTTCCCGTATATTCTTCTGCTGGTTTCCGGCGGACATTGCCAGATTCTTGCGGTGCGCGGCGTCGGCGACTACAGCCTGTACGGGTCCACCATCGACGATGCGGTGGGCGAAGCCTTCGACAAGACGGCAAAGCTGCTGGGGCTCGGCTATCCCGGCGGACCGGCGCTGGAAAAGGCCGCGCAAACGGGCGATCCGTCCCGATTCGGCCTGCCCCGCCCGATGTATGGGCGGCCGGGATGCGATTTTTCCTTCGCCGGGCTGAAAACAGCGGTGCGTCAGCAGATTGACAGGCTGGGGGCTCTCGACGCGCAAGCTGTCGCGGATCTGGCCGCCGCGTTTCAATCCTGCGCCGGCGCTGTGCTGCGCGACCGCTGCGCGAATGCAATCGATCGGTTCCTGACGGAAGAGGGCGTCGCGCCGACCCTGGTCGTCGCCGGCGGCGTCGCGGCCAACAAGCATCTGCGCGGCGTCCTTGAAGATCTGGCCTCGGCCCATGAAATCCGTTTCGCGGCGCCGCCCATCGCGCTGTGCACCGACAATGGGGCGATGGTCGCCTGGGCGGGCGTCGAGCGGATGCGTCTGGGCCTGACGGACGGTCTGGATTTTGCGCCGCGCCCGCGCTGGCCGCTGGACCCGGCCGTACAAGTCCGCAAGGGCAGCCGAGCCATCGGGACAGACGGCGCGGCGGTCGGCCAATGACCGCGCGGATCGCGGTTCTCGGCGCGGGGGCCTGGGGCACGGCGCTCGCCGTCCTGGCGGTTCAGGCCGGAAACGATGTCAGGCTTTGGGCGCGCCGGCCCGAAATCGCCGACAGCATCAATGCGGGGAACGGCAATCCACGTTATCTGCCGGGGGTGGCGCTGCCCCCCGGGCTGCCCGCGGGCGCGGAACTCTCCTGGGCCTTGCAGGATGCGGAACTGGTCCTGCTGGCGACCCCGGCGCAGTATATCCGGGAGACGCTCGCCGCGGCGCGGGCTGCCCTTCCGGCGGGTGCGGTGCTCGCGATCTGCGCCAAGGGGATCGAAAAGGAAACCCTGCGCCCGATGACCGACGTGGTGGCGGAGGCCGCGCCGGAAAACCCGGTGGCCATCCTGTCGGGACCGACCTTCGCGCGGGAGGCGGCGCTGGGCCTGCCGACCCTGGCCGTCGTCGCCTGCCGGGACCCGGCCAGGGCCGAATGGATTTGCCGCACCTTAGCGACGCCCGCCTTCCGGCCCTATGTCAGCGACGATACGGTCGCCGTTTGTCTGGCGGGGGCCGTGAAGAACGTTTTGGCGATTGCCTGCGGCATCGTCGCAGGCCGTGCGCTGGGGGACAATGCCAAGGCCGCGCTGATCACCCGCGGTCTGGCGGAGATGCAGCGCCTGATCGTGGCCATGGGCGGGCGCGCGGAAACCGTCAATGGATTAAGCGGGTTGGGCGATTTGGTGCTGACTGCGGGCAGTCTTCAGTCCCGCAACATGTCGTTGGGATACGAACTCGGCAAAGGGCGCGCCCTGGCGGACATTCTGGGGGACCGGGTGTCGGTGACCGAAGGCGTCTGGACCGCCGCCGCCTTGGTCGAGGTCGCGGCGCGGCACGGCGTGGACATGCCGATCTGCGAAGCGGTGGACGGGGTGATCAACCGCGGGCGCGCGCTGGACGATGCGATCCGCGACCTGCTGGCCCGGCCGATCCGGCGGGAATAAAGGTGACGCGCTTTCGGCGTATTACCTAGACGATCCGCGTTACTTGAACAGCGTCATATGGGCGTCGATGGATTTCGTCATCTGCGCGTCGAAATCGGCCATCAGCTTCTCCGTCAACTCGTACCAGATTTTTTCCCGCTCGTTGAAGGTCGAATCTTCCGGCACGGTCTGGCTCCGCTTGACGGTAATCGTCGTCTCCGCGCTTTTCTGGACATTCAGATCGACCGCTTTCAGGGATACGGTCAGCGTCGCGTCATAGCGATGCCCCTGGTCCGCCGTCACAAGGCCGGTAAGGCCGGTCTTCTTTTCCAGGATGGTTTCGACGACGCTGGCTTCCAGAACGGTCAGGGTCGCCGTGCCGGACGCGCCGGCGGCTTGAATCCGGTCACCGATCCATCCTTCCGCCGTCCTGGCGATGTCCACCGGAAATTCATGCTCCACGTTCGGCGCGGTGAGCGGTTTGCTGTACAGCGTCTCCGCCTCCGTCGCGGCGACGGTCAGCGCAATCGGCGGCAGGTGGCTGAAGGTGATGGCCGCATAGCTCGGCACTTCGACGTGGGTTTCGCAGGCCGAGGCCAGAACCGCCGCCGCAAGCGCCAATGACTTAAATCCGAAGCGCATGATAGGGATCCTCGTTACGCAGATTTCGCGCTACGGATATCCGATTCGCTGAAAGTCCGCGTGGTATTGCAAAATTCGCAGGTCATGACGACGTCGCCCTGGGAGAGGACTTCCTCGATTTCCTGTTCGGGCAAGGCGGTCAAAGCACCCAGCATTCTCTCGTCCGAACAGCGGCAGACGTCGCTGACCGGCTTCGGCTGGAAGACCCGCACGCCGTCCTCGTTGAACAGCCGGTAGAGCATGTCGCTCGGCGGCAGACCCGGGTCCAGAAGTTCCACGCTGGTCGCCGAGGACAGCAGCAGATTGGTGCGCCGCCAATCGCCTTCGTCCAGCGCCACGCCGCCGGACCCGCCTTCCGGGGGCAAATGCTGAACCACGATGGCGGCGGCCCGCCAAAGCCCCGCGTCATCCTGGCCGGACGCCAGGGTCACGGCGGCGTCGAACTGTGCGGATTGCTCGAAATAATGCCGAATCACCTCCGCCAGGGTCGCCCCGTCCAGCGATACGATTCCCTGATACCGCTCGGACGAGGTGCTGAAATCGACCGTATAGGCCAGATAACCCTGACCCAGCAGTTTCGGAACCGGCGCATTGGCGGCGTCTGCGGCGTCCGGCGTGTCGCCCCTGATCTGCGCATAGCCGCGCACATGCCCGTCATGGGTGACGTCCGCCACCATGATCGGAACCGGGCCGTCCCCTTTGGTCTGCAGGGTGAAGACCCCGTCATATTTCAGGGCGTTGGCCAGCCCGACCGCCAGGGCCAGAAACTCCCCCAGCAGGGCCGCCACCGCCGGCGGCAGATCGTGGCGCGTCAAGATGCCGTTCACCGACGCGCCAAGCTTCACGAAACGCCCGGTCAGCCCGGTGCTGTCGATAAGGAAGGGCTGAATGACATCGTCCTTGAGCCAGCCGGAGATATCGACGGACCGGGTGTTGGCGTTCAGATCGACGGTGATTTCACTCTTCGTGATGTCCACGGAGTTGCTCGCTTCTTCAAAGGGGCTACGGGGCCGGAAGGCGGATGCCCGGCCCCGGCGCGACGGCCGCATTGACCATATGGTTACGTGTTCATCCCATGCAGTAGGCAAGGATGCCTTTTTGCGCATGGAGCCGGTTTTCAGCCTCGTCCCAGACCACCGACTGCGGACCGTCGATAACCGATGCGGTCACTTCCTCGTCCCGGTGGGCCGGCAGACAATGCATGAAGATCGCCTGGCTGTCCGCCAGGGACATCAAACGGTCGTCCACCTGGAACGGCTTCAGCATATTGTGGCGGCTGGCCGCGCTGTCCTCGGTTTCGTCGCCCATGGAGACCCAGACATCGGTAACGATGCAGTCCGCGCCCGACACGGCGGTTGCCGGGTCGTGCGTCACCTCGACCGTGCCGCCTTGCGCCATCGCCCAATCCAGCACGTCTTGCGGTGGCGGAAGGGTTTCCGGGCAGGCGATCTTCAGGGTGAAGCCAAAGCGCACGGCGGCGTGAATCCAGCTTGTCGCCATGTTGTTGCCGTCGCCCGACCAGGCCACGGTCCTGCCGGCGATCGGCCCGCGATGCTGTTCATAGGTCATCACGTCGGCCATTAATTGGCAGGGATGCGTGCGGTCGGTCAGGCCGTTGATCACCGGAACGGTCGCATGTTCCGCCAGTTCCAACAGTTTGGATTCTTCCGTCGTGCGGATCATGATCCCATCGACATACCGCGACAGCACGCGGGCGGTGTCGGCGATGGTTTCGCCGCGCCCCAACTGCGTTTCCGCAGGGGTCATGATCACGGTCTCGCCGCCCAGCTGACGCATGCCCAGATCGAAGCTGATCCGGGTGCGGGTGGACGGTTTCTCGAAAATCAGGGCCAGCGCCTTGCCCGCAAGCGGCTTGTCGCCCGCGCGCGGCCCGTCCTTTCGGAAGGCGTTGCCCATATCCAGCATGCTGCGCAGGGATGTCTGATCGAACTTGTCGAGATCCAGGAAATGCTTGGGTGTCGTCATCGCCTTATCCTTCCTGTCCTGCCTGCGCCGCTTCGACGGTTTCGGCCGCTTGCCGCAAAAGGGCGAGCGCTTCGTCGATATGCGCTTCCTCCAGGATCAACGGCGGCAACAGTCTGACGACATTGTCCGCCGCGCCGACGGTGAGCAGCCCGCCCTCCATCAATCGTTTGACCATGTCGCCGTTGACGACGCCCTCGGCGCATTTCAGGCCCAGCATCAGCCCCGCGCCGCGAACATCCTGGAAAACCCGCGGATGGTCGGCCGCCAGGGCGGCAAGCTTGTTCCACAGGATGCGGGCGACCGCGTCCACCCGGTCCAGGAAACCGTCTTCGGTCAGCACGTCCAGAACCGCGTTGCCGACGGCCATGGCCAGCGGATTCCCGCCATAGGTGGTTCCGTGATAGCCCGGATCCATGCCGCTGGCGCCCTTTTCGCTGGCCAGCACCGCGCCGAGCGGGAAGCCGCCGCCGATCCCCTTGGCAGAGGCCAGGATATCTGGGGCGATGCCGGCCCATTCATGCGCCCACATCTTGCCGGTCCGGCCTGCACCGCATTGAACTTCGTCATAGATCAAGAGCAGGCCGTGTTCGTCGCACAGCTCACGCAAGCCACGAAGGCA
>JANQIT010000073.1 GCA_028282025.1 Hwanghaeella sp.
GTCCAGCGGCAAGAGGGCGGGGATAACGCGCAGCAGGCGGCTGTGGCCAAGATCAAGGATGCGATCGGCGATCAGGTGGTTGAATACCGCCGGACCGAACTGGTCGGTCCCACGGTCGGCGCCGAATTGCAGGAATCGGCGATCTGGGCGGTGATTGCCGCCATCGGGGCGATCCTCATGTATATCTGGTTCCGATTCGAATGGCAGTTCGGTATCGGCGCGGTGATCGCCCTGACGCATGACGTCATCACGACGATCGGTTTGTTCTCGCTCATCGCCCTTGAATTCAACCTGGCCACCGTCGCCGCAGTGCTGACGATCGCGGGCTACTCGATCAACGACACCGTCGTCGTTTATGACCGGGTACGGGAGAATCTTCGGAAATACAAGAAGATGCCGCTGCCGGACTTGTTCAATCAGTCGATCAACGAGACCTTGTCCCGCACGGTCATGACCAGTGTGACCACGCTTTTGGCCTTGGGCGCGTTGTATGCCTTCGGCGGCGAGGTCATCCGCGGGTTCACCATCGCTTTGATCTGGGGCGTGATTATCGGAACCTACTCGTCGGTAGCGCTCGCCGTGCCCCTGCTGTTGTATCTCAACGTGCACCGCGGCGACGAGCCGAGTGGCGCCCAAGAGGCAACGCCTTAGGGAACTGGCTGTAGCCCATGGAATTCTCGACGACGGCACCTGAAAACCGGCAGGTCATCGAAAGTTATGGCGCCGGGCGGTTCAAGGTGTCGGGCGTCGAGCACGCAGGATCGATTCTGGTTTTTCAGGACCGCACAATTCCTTGGACTGTGAAGCAAATGAAGGACCTTGCCGCGGACAGCTTCGCGCCGGTCATCGCGGCGGAACCATCGATCGAGATATTGATCCTGGGATGCGGCCAAAGCCTGCAATTCCTGACGCCGGACTTGCGGTCGGTCCTACGCGATCATGCGATCGGCTGCGATCCGATGGATACCGGCGCAGCCTGCCGGACCTACAATATTCTGATCGCCGAGGAACGCCGCGTTGCGGCGGCCTTAATCGCGCTGCCGCAGTGAGACCCTATCGGGGGCCATGAAAAACGGGGCCCGAAGGCCCCGTTTCCCATTAAGTCCACGTAGATGACCCCTACGATGTCCCGAAGAGGTTCTGCGCCGAAACCATAGCGAAGAGCATGGGGACAGACAGCATCGTATTGGTCCGCGAGAACAGCATCGCCGTACGGGCGGATGCCGCTTTCGTGGCATCGTCCGCTTCGACAATGCCCAGCGCCTTCTTCTGCGCCGGCCAGATGATGAACCAAACGTTGAACCACATGATGATGCCCAGCCACATTCCGATGCCGATCATGGTGTGACCCATCGCACCGCTCGTCGCCCCCAATGCCAGGGCATCGACGAAGTACTGATTGGCCAGCGCCAGGAGCAGTCCCGTGATCAGCGTACCCATCGCGCCCCAGCGGAACCACCAAAGGGCCGCCGGTGCGATAACCTTGCCGATTGCGGGTTTTTGCTCGTCCGGGATATTCGGCATATTCGGAATTTGGACGAAATTGAAATACCACAGGATCCCGATCCACATCACGCCGCTCAAAACATGTAGCCAGCGGAATAGAAATTTCACGAAATCCAAGTTGTCATACTGCTGCGTCGCATATATGCCGAAGAGAATGAGCGCGAGAACGAATCCCGCGGTCACGGTCCTGGACAAAGACGTCAGAATTGCAGCCATGTCTTTCTTCCTCCCCCAAGGTACGATAGCGGGCAAATATAGCACAGGCTCGAGATTCGGCTAGTCGCATCAGAGAAAAGGGAAAATTCAGCGCAATGCCAACGGAACCCGCCATCATGCGGGACCTTTCATACTGCGGGAAAGAAGTTCGGCAGTACGATCCGGACCGGTTCGCGACGGCGATGTTCGCCCCGCATGCGCTGCGCGACGGGCTTTTCAGCCTCTATGCGTTCAATCTCGAAGTGGCGAAAACGCGGGAAGCGGTCAGCGAACCGATGCTGGGCGAGATCCGGCTGCAATGGTGGCGCGAGGCGATCGACGGCATCTACGCCGGAACGCCGCGCCGGCATGAAGTGGTGCAGCCGTTGGCGGCCTTGATTGCCCGGCACGGCCTGACGCGCCGGTATTTTGACGACCTTATCGACATGCGGGCGCAGGATCTTTCCGACGATGCGCCGGCGACTCTGGATGCCCTCGAGCGATACGCGGAAGGAACGTCGTCGACACTGGTGTGGCTCACCCTCGAAGCACTGGACGTCCGGTCCGACGCGGCGATGGCAGCCGGTCGTCATGTCGGGGTCGCGTGGGCCTTGACGGGGTTGATACGGGCGATGCGGTTTCATCTCTCGCAGCGGCGGGTCTACCTTCCGGACGACCTGATCACGCGGCATCAGGTCGATCGGCGCAACCTCTTGGAACTGCGCCCGGAGCCGGCGGTCGCCGCCGCGGTCAAAGACATTGCCGCGCTCGCCGGGTCGCACCTGCAGAAGGCTCGCGCCTTGAGGGTCGACATCCCGAAACCCGCCATTCCGGCGTTGTTGCTGGCTTCCCTTGCCGATACTCATCTTCAGCGGGTGGCCAAGGTCGGATACGACCCCTTCGACAGCCGTCTCGCGGTGCCGAGCCGGTTTGTCGGTGTCCGTCTTGCTATGAGGATGATGACGGGGCGGTACTGAGTGATCTACTCGGCGGCCGCCTGGGCGCCGTTCAGCCAACCATCGAGATCCGCGAGGGCACGCTGGGAATAGGCGCGCTTGCGGTCACGGCCGCGGAGCCGCCGCTTACCGGTCCCGGCGTTCTGCAGCGGCGGGAACAATCCGAAATTCACGTTCATCGGCTGGAAACTATCGGCCATGGCGCCGCCGGTAATATGCGCCAGAAGCGCGCCAAGGGCGGTGGTTTCCGGCGGGAGCGCCGGCACGGCGCCTTGTTCGTCGGCCGCGGTGAAACGGCCCGCGAGCATTCCGATGGCAGCGGACTCGACATATCCCTCAACGCCGGTCACTTGGCCCGCAAAACGCAGATGCGGCGCCTTATTCATGCGCAATGTGTTGTCCAAGAGACGCGGGCTGTTGAGGAAGGTATTCCGGTGTATGCCGCCGAGACGGGCGAATCGTGCGTTTTCCAGACCCGGGATCGCGCTGAAGATCCGTTTCTGTTCCGCATAGTTCATCTTTGTCTGGAATCCGACCATGTTGTAGAGCGTGCCCAACGCGTTGTCCTGCCGGAGTTGGACCACGGCGTACGGTTTCTCCGGTGCGTGGGGGTTCGTCAGTCCGACGGGTTTCATCGGTCCGAACCGCAGTGTTTCCGGCCCGCGTTCCGCCATCACCTCGATCGGCAGGCAGCCTTCGAAATAGGGCGTGATCGCCTCCCATTCGCGGAACTGTATCTTTTCCGAGGAGATCAAGCCGTCGATGAAGGCTCTGTATTGCTCTTCGCTGAGCGGGCAGTTGATGTAGTCGTCGCCGTCGCCCTTATCGTAACGGGACTGCATCCACGC
>JANQIT010000083.1 GCA_028282025.1 Hwanghaeella sp.
ACTCGATGATCTCGGCCTCGGAATCCGGTGCGAGCAAATTCCGTAGGGTGATGTTGGTGAACTCCGCATCGGCTTCGTCGATGTTGCGGATGATCTCGCTGTACCGTTTCCCCCATCCGTAGGTCGGGATGTAACGCAGGTCGCTGATATCCAAATCCAATCCCAAGTCGCGTTTCAGGTCGGCCAGCGTCACGCTTTCCAGGTCGCGGGACAGGGTCCAGCCGCCGCCGTCGGTGCGCGTCATGTAGCGCGCCCGTTGCAGGGCCGCCAGCACGACGGCGACCGCTTCGGGGGCCGCGGGCGCGGCGCGGGCCATGCGCCGGATGCTGAGCCCGCCGCCCTTCAGATTGGTGACGTGTAGCGCGTGCAGAAGCGAAAGCGCCGCCGCCAGCAGGCGGGCCGCCGGAATCGTCGATTGCGTGATCACACGAACGCCGGCGCGCCATTCCGGCATGGCCGCGGTCATCTGCGCGCCGAGCAGGACGACGACCCATGCGACATACATCCAGATCAGCAGGATCGGGAACGCGGACAGCGCGCCATAGACAGTCTCATAGGTCGGGAAGTTCTTGACGTAAAGGCCGAAGCCTTTCTTGAGGAGTTCGAACAGCAGTCCGGCAGCGAGACCGCCGATCAGGGCGTCGCGGCGGCGCACCGGATAGGCCGGCATGACCATGTACAGAATCGAAAAGCCGACAACCTGCAGGATCAGCGGGATGAAGCCCGCCAGCCGGCTGAGCGGGCCGGTGAACTGCTCGACGCCGGTCGCCTGCGCCGCTGCGAATAGATAGCTCGACAGCGAGAGGCTGGCCCCGAACAACATCGGCGACAGGGTGAGGACCGCCCAGTATACCAGCAGGCGGCCGACCAGCGGCCGTGACTCGCGGACCTTCCAGATGACGTTGAAGGTGTTGTTGATCGACGACAGCAGCATGATCGACGTGACCGCGAGGAAAATCACGCCGACCGCGGTCAATTGGCCCGTCTTGCTGGTGAATTGATCGATATGGTCGTAGACGACCGAACCGATTTCGGGCACGAAATTCTGGAATACGAAGGATTGCACTTCCCCCTTCATACTCTGGAAGGCCGGGAAAGCGGCGAAGATCGCGAAACTGATCGCCAGTAACGGCACGAGTGCCAACAGCGCCGTAAAGGTCAACGCCGCCGACCGTTCCTGGCAGTGGTCGCGCATGAACCGGCGGAAGACATAGACCAGGAAGGCGATTCCTGATCGTATGCCTGGCCGTTCATGGGCCGATCGGGCGGCGCGAGGTGTCTTCGCCATGCTGTTCTCCCGTATGGCGTTAGTATAGCGCCGGGATTAAAATCCGCTGAACATCATTTTCGGCCATTGCGGAGGGGTCCGTTCTGCCCCGGATCAAGCATATCCTCGCCTTATCCTGCCTCGTCGCCTTCGTGGCGTATTTCGCCGTTTGGCGGGGCACGCTTCTTATGTACGAGGAATTCGGGGTCCTATGGGGTGTCGTCGCCGGTGTGCTCTCCCTGGCCGGTCTGATCGTGATCGTCACGGTCGGGATCATCGTCATCCGGACCATGCGCAATATGGAAGGCGTACCGGTGACGGAAGAAACGCCGGATCCGCCGAAATAGGGCGGATGCCGCCTTTGACCGGCGGACCTTCTTGTATAAGATGGCGCGCACTTTGCCCTGAGTTTTTATTGGAGTTCCGATGGCTGAGCCGCAAGCGCTGATGGCAGGAAAACGTGGGTTGGTTATGGGGGTCGCGAACGACCGCTCGATCGCCTGGGGTATCTCCCGGGTGCTTGCCGACCATGGCGCCGAACTGGCTTTTTCCTATCAGGCGCCGCAGCTCGAACGCCGGGTCAAACCGTTGGCCGAATCCGTCGGCTCGGACTTCATCGTCGAGTGCGACGCCGGCGACGACGACAGCTTGGACAACCTGTTCACCGAGATCGGTAAACGCTGGGACAGCCTCGACTTCATCGTGCATGCCATCGCCTTTTCGGACCGGCATGAGTTGACCGGCAAATATGTCAACACGTCGCGCGCCAATTTCCAGCTTACCCTGGATGTGTCCTGCTACACGCTGACCGCGCTCTGCCAGCGCGCGGCGGAGATGATGCCGAATGGCGGCAGCATCCTGACCCTGACCTATTACGGGTCGGAACGCGTGATGCCGCATTACAATGTCATGGGTGTGGCGAAGGCGGCGCTGGAAGCGAGCGTGCGATATCTGGCGGTCGATCTCGGCGGGCGGAACATCCGTGTCAATGCGATCTCGGCCGGCCCGATCAAGACGCTTGCCGCATCCGGCATCGGTGACTTCCGCTATATCCTGAAATGGAACGAGCTGAACTCGCCGCTGAAACGCAATGTCACGCTTGACGATGTGGGCAATTCCGGCCTGTACCTTCTATCGGACCTGAGCAGCGGCGTGACCGGCGAGGTCCATCATGTGGACTCCGGCTACCATACGGTCGGCATGGTCTCGGTCGATGCGGCGGACGAAGTTTCGAAACTCATTGACGGGCTCAGGACCAAATCCTGAGCCGCGGCGGCGGCCCTCATGTCGGATAACAGCTTCGGACATCTCTTCCGCTTCACCACCTGGGGTGAAAGTCACGGCCCGGCTATCGGCGCCGTGGTCGACGGCGTGCCGCCGGGACTGGCGCTGGCCGAACCGGATCTCCAACAGTGGCTGGACAAGCGGCGGCCGGGACAATCGCGCTACACGACCCAGCGCAAGGAACCGGATCAGGTGAAGATCCTGTCGGGCGTGTTCGAAGGCGTTACGACAGGGACGCCGGTCAGCCTGCTGATCGAGAATGTGGACCAGCGGTCGCGCGATTACGGCGACATCAAGGATAAGTTCCGGCCGGCGCACGCGGACTATACCTATCACAAGAAATACGGCCTGCGGGATTACCGGGGCGGTGGCCGGGCGTCGGCGCGCGAAACCGCGCTGCGGGTCGCGGCGGGCGGTATTGCGCGCAAGGTGCTGGGCGATGGGATCGAGATTCGCGGCGGCTTGGTGCAGATGGGGCCGCTCGG
>JANQIT010000093.1 GCA_028282025.1 Hwanghaeella sp.
TGGCGAACCGGGTCACCGAGTCCATCAGGCACAGAACATCCCGCCCCTGGTCCCGCCAGTACTCGGCGACCGCCAGCGTCATATAGGCGGCTTCGCGGCGCATCAGCGCGCTTTCGTCGGAGGTCGCAACCACCACGACGCTGCGCGCCAGCCCCTCTTCGCCAAGCTGGTCCTGAATAAACTCCTGAACCTCGCGCCCGCGTTCCCCGACCAGCCCGATGACGATCACATCCGCATCCGAAAAGCGCGCCATCATCGACATCAGAATGGACTTGCCGACGCCAGAGCCCGCGAAGATACCCATCCGCTGACCGCGGCAGATCGTGGTGAAACTGTTCAGGCATCGAACGCCGAGATCGACTTTCGCCCCCAGCCGGTTCCGGGCATGCGCCGGGGGAGGCATGTTCCGGATCGGCACCGGCATATCTCCCTGGGACAGCGGCGCGCCGCCATCGATCGGCTCCCCGAAAGCATTGATGACCCGGCCCAGCCAATCCGGATGCGGACGGACCACGGGCTCGGAGGCCAGCAACTCCGCCTTGCAGCCCAGCCCGACCCCTTCCAAAGGTCCATAAGGCATGGCCAGCGCCAGGCCGTCGCTGAACCCCACCACCTCGCAGCGCACCCGGCGGCCTCCCCGCGCGACCAGATCGCAACGGTCGCCGATGGAAAGATATCCCGAAATACCGCCGATCTGGATCAGCATGCCCTGGATGCCGGTAACCCGGCCAAAGACGCGCGTCGCCGCGACGCGCCCCAGTTCGGCTTCAAGATGTTGTAGCGGAGGAACCATGAACTACGAACTCTAGTTCTTTCTGCCTATTGTCTCGGCAAAGATCTTAGGGCGACTCGCGCACCGTGGCGAGACATCGGACAGCCCCGCCCAACCGGTTTATTAATCAATTGCAACGGAAGCATGGTACATCGGTAATTTGTTAACTATTTTTAAAGGCGATGGTGAGAAATGTATTGGAGAACCGCGGTGGGGGAGCGCGTAGCTTTTTCGATGGGGCAAAGCGGTTCCATAGTGGACAGCAAATGCTGCTCTAAGAGGGGATAAATCATGCGTGTTTTGCTAGTCGAAGACGATCCATCGATGGCCCGCAGCATAGAGATGATGCTGGAATCAGAGGGCTACGTCATCGACGTCACCGAATTCGGCGAAGATGGGCTGGAAATCGGCAAAATCTACGATCATGACCTGATCATCCTGGATCTGATGTTGCCCGATATCGACGGGTACGAGGTGCTCCGCCGGTTGCGTGACTCGCGCGTTGAAACGCCGATCCTGATCCTGTCCGGTCTGACCGAGATGGATCACAAGATCAAAGGGCTGGGGTTCGGCGCAGACGATTACCTGACCAAGCCGTTCGACCGCCGCGAACTGCTGGCCCGTATCCAGGCGGTGATCCGCCGCGCCAACGGCCATTCGAAACCGCAGATCGAATGCGGACCGCTGACCGTGCGGTTGGATTCGAAATCCGCCGAGGTCGACGGACAGGCCATCCATCTGACCGGCAAGGAATACGGCATCCTGGAACTGCTGGCGCTGCGCAAGGGCACGACCCTGACCAAGGAAATGTTCCTGAACCACCTGTACGGCGGCATGGACGAACCGGAAGCGAAGATCATCGACGTCTTCGTTTGCAAGCTGCGCAAGAAGCTGGCGACCGCTGCGGACGGGCACAATTTCATCGAAACCGTCTGGGGCCGCGGCTATGTCATGCGGGAACCGAACGAACAGCCCCGCGCCAAGGCAAGCTGACGCGCCGCTCTATACTGAAAGCCGGGCCGCCCCAATGCAGGGCGGCCTTTCTTTTGTCCTAATGTCTATAGGTATCCGCCCCAGGGGCCGGTGGATCAGGATGCGGGAACGATTGCGGGTGTCCCGCCCTTCTTCTGATACATGCCGCGATAACCTGAGACCGGAACGAAACGGTCGGTAATGCCAAGCACCGTTTCCGCACCGCCGAGGTACAGAACCCCATCGTCCGACAGTTGATCGGCGATTCCGTCCAGCACCTTGCCCTTTGTCTCCTGATCAAAATAGATCAGAACATTACGGCAGAAGACGATATCGAACTGCCCCAGAGAGCTTGGCGATTCCAGCAGGTTGAACGGTTGATACCGAACCATCGACCGGACCCCGGAATCCAGGATCCACTTGTCGCCGTTCTGCTTGAAGTACTTGATCAACATCGTGATCGGCAGGCCGCGCTGTACTTCGAACTGCGTGTAAATGCCCGCCTTGGCCTTGTTGATCATCTCCATCGAGATGTCGGTCGCCGTGATGTCGAAACGCCAATCGGCGAGGCTCGGCCCAGCTTCCTTGATCAGCATGCAGAGAGAGTAAGGCTCCTGCCCGCTGGAACAGGCCGCACTCCAGATCCGGATACGCTTCTGGTTCTCCCGTGCCTTCATCAGGCCGGGCAGCACCGCGGCCTTGAATTGGTCGAACGGTTTGTTGTCACGGAAAAACAGGGATTCATTGGTGGTCATCGCTTCCGTCACGTCGGCGATCAACGCCTCGTTCCGTCCGCGCACCTGGTCCGCCAGTTCTTCCAACCCTTTTAGCCCGTGCTTCCGGGCGACGGGCATGAGGCGCGTTTCCAGAAGATAGGCTTTGTCCTTGGACAGGACCAAACCGGAACGCTTCTTAACGGTCTCAGCCAGGATATCGAAATCCGCAACCCTCATGTGGCGCTCCCGGTAGTGGCGAGGCGCTTGACCAAAGGCCCGATCTCGTCGACCGGCAGTACAGCCGAACAGAGCCCGGCCGTCGCAACCGCGCCAGGCATACCCCAGACAACGCTGGACTGCTCATCCTGACCGATCACTTGACCTCCGCCCTCAACGACGACTTGCGCGCCCTTTTTTCCGTCCGCACCCATCCCCGTAAGAATGACTACAAGAACACGATTGCCATAGGCTTTGGCAATACTACGAAGCATCGGATCGACCGCGGGACGGCAGAAATTTTCCGGCGGGTCCTGATTGACCCGCAATTTCTTGGAAATCCCGTCGCCTTCCAACACCATATGATAGTCGCCCGGCGCGACATAGATGTTCCCGGGCTTCAGCATTTCGCCGTCCTCGGCTTCCTTGCAGGACCGTCCCGACGCTTTGGTAATATGCTCGGCCAGGATCGTCGTGAAGGTCGGCGGCATATGCTGCGTAATCACGATAGGTTGGCGCACATCCGGTCCCAGGGCGCCAAGTACCTTGAAAAGCGCCTGCGGGCCGCCGGTGGAACTGCCGATGGCGATGATTTCCGGTTTGGCGTTTTGCATGGGCCGCAACGAAATCTCAGCGGCCTGTTTGGCCGCACCGGCGCGAAATGTCTTCGGTTCCGTGTCAGTCCGTCCCTTGTCCTGCGTTCCGGAGACCTTTTTACGCCGTCTGGAAATCTTGCCCAGCGCGCGGACTTTCCTGACCAATTCGCGCTGAAACTCATCCGCCGTGCGGATCGCGCCGCTGGAGGAGGGTTTCGGGATATAGTCCGCCGCGCCAAGCTCCATCGCCTTCATCGAGACCTCCGCATTGCGCAGGGTCAAGGTGGACGCCATCAGCACCTGAGTTCCCGGGGCCGTTTCGATAATCTTCGGCAACGCCGTCAACCCGTCCATCCGGGGCATCTCGATATCCAGCACAACCACGTCGACATCGTGACGCTCAAGCGACCGCAGGGCGCGCTCGCCATCGCCGACGGACGCCACCACGGTCATCCCCTGCTCCGCATCGACAATGCGGCTCAACATGCCGCGAATGACCAACGCGTCATCGACGACCATCACGCGGATCGGATCCTCGCCCGCCTCGCCGTATTGAGCCGAGCGCGCTGCAGCGCGCATTTCCGTCATTAGAGCAAACCTACCTGGGTGAACTTGCTTTGAATGATCTCGCTATCGAAAGGTTTCATGATGTACTCGTTCGCACCTTCGGCGATCGCTTGCTGGATATGATCCAAATCGTTCTCCGTAGTGCAGAAGATGACCTGAACGGCGTCGTTTCCGGGCAGTTGGCGCAAAGCTTTCAGAAACTCCAGACCGTCCATGACGGGCATGTTCCAGTCCAGAAGCACGGCGTTGGGCAGTTGCTTTTCGCACGCTTCAAGCGCCACCTTGCCATCTTCCGCCTCGATGACATCGAATCCGAGTTCTTCCAGAATTTTCCGGGCGACCATCCGGATAACGCGGGAATCATCGACAACGAGACAGGATTTCATGTGGTTCGCTCCCTCCGATAGGCGGCGCTTGCCATTGGCCAACTGACAATTTGAAAAACAGAGACACAACCCGACCCTAAGAGGGTGACAGCCAGTCCGCAACCGTGGAAAACCCTCGGGGCCGATTATTTCCCGGACCCCGAGGGCCTAACAACCTTAGAGTTTCCTCTTCGTTCAGCTGATACCGAAGGTTTCCGCCAGCGTCTGGAGCAAGCCGTCCCGGTCATGCTTCGCGACATAGTCGGTAAATCCGACTTCCCGGCCCCGGTCGAGCGCCGACGGGCTGGTGTGCGAAGACATCGCCACGATCGGCAAATCGGCCCAGCGCGAACCGTCGCGCAACCGTTCGACAAACTCGAAACCGTTCATTTCCGGCATTTCGATATCGCTGACGATAACATCGTACATCTCGCCCCGTTCCAGCATTTCCAATGCCTCAGCGGCGCTGGACAGCGTGGTCACGGAATAGCCGGCGACCGATAGGATCGGCGTCAGAAGGTTCCGGAAGAAGGAACTGTCGTCGACCAGCAGTAGACGGCGGCGCGCGGGGCGGTCGTCGTTGATCGCCGAGTCGCCTTCCACACCGAACCAGTCGCTGAACGCCTTGGTCAGGTAATAGCCCGTATCGATGATTTCGGTCGCGTTCCCGGCGACGATGGCGCTGCCGATCATGCCCTCTCTGGACGCCTTGTGTTCCACCGCCAGGCGGTCCTCGACGATATCCAGAATCTCGTCGACCACCAGACCCATTGTCCGGTCGCGGTCGGAGAAGACCAATGTCGGCTTCTTGCCGGTTTCCGGGAAGCTGTAACCGTCGTTGATCGGCACCAGCGGCATCAGCGTGCCACGGTACTGAACCATCGCCTGGCCGTTGGTGTATTCGACATTGTCGAAATCGATTTCTTCGAGACGCGCGACCAAGCCGAGCGGCACCGACTTCGGCGCCGTATCGCCGGCGCGGAACAGCAGCAGCGCCACGCGGTCGTCCTCGCCCTGGGCCAGAATGGCGGCCTTGTCTTGTTGGGTTTGATCGGTCACCGCCATTTCCCCGGTGGACTGCGAGATACCATTCGGATCCAGGATCATGATGACGCTGCCGTCGCCAAGGATCGTGTTCCCGGAGAATATCGAGATGTTGCGAAGAACCGTCGAAGTCGGCTTCACAACGATTTCCTCGGCATCGAAGATCTTATCGACGATGATGCCGAAGGAATAGTTCCCGACCTGAGTCACAACGATGAAATTCTCGTCGCTGATCACTTCGCTTTCGTCCATCGGGACGTCCAGCAGCTTGCGCAGGGAAACCAGCGGCAGCAGGCGATTCCGCAACCGCAGAACCGGCGTACCGTGGATTTCCTCTATCTTGTGTTCCGAGTCGTTGCTGGCGCGGACCAGTTCGACAACGCTGATCTGCGGAATTGCAAACCGTTCGTCGGCGCATTCCACGATCAGGGCGGACACGATCGCCAAGGTCAGCGGAATCTTGATCAGGAAGGTCGTACCCTTGCCTTCGACCGACTTCAGTTCGACCGTGCCGCCGATCTTGTCGATATTGGTTTTCACCACGTCCATGCCGACGCCGCGGCCGGACACGCTGGTCACCGCCGCCGCGGTGGAGAAGCCCGCCGCAAAGATCATCTGCTGGATCTGATGTTCGGTCATCGTCTCCAGGTCGGATTCGGTCGCCAGACCGTTGTTGATCGCCTTTTCGCGAATTCTGGCCATATTCAGGCCCTTGCCGTCGTCGGCGATGACGATATGGATATGGCCGCCTTCGTGATAGGCGTTCAGGGTGATGGTCCCGGTCTCGACCTTGCCCGAAGCAACGCGGTCCGCGGGGATTTCAATCCCGTGGTCGGCCGAATTGCGGACCATGTGGGTAAGCGGGTCCTTGATGATGTCCAGCACCTGGCGATCCAGCTCGGTCTCGGCCCCGATCATCTGAAGATCGATCTTCTTGTCGAGTTCGAGGCTGAGGTCGCGGATAATCCGCGGCAGTTTCGCCCAGGCATTCCCAATCGGCTGCATCCGCGTCTTCATGACGCCTTCCTGCAGTTCGGTGGTGACATGCGACAGCCTTTGCAGCGGCGCGCCGAAATCGCTGTCGCCTTGGCTGCGCAGGATCTGCAGCAACTGGTTCCGGGTCAGCACCAATTCACTGACCATGGTCATCAGGTTCTCAAGCAGATCTACGTTCACGCGGATGGTCTGCGTGACGCCGCCGCCTTCTTTCTTCGGCGGCGCTTCGCCTTCAGCCGCCGGGGCGGGCGCGGTCTGTTCGACTTTCGCCGGAACGCTGGCTTCGACCGGGGCCGGGGCCGCTTCCGGTTCTGCCGGTGCGGCCTCATCGCCCCCTTTCAGCGCCGCCATCGGATCGCCAGGACCTTCATAGACCGCGTTATCGAACGCAGCCTGCAATTCATCGGAATCTTCCGCGACTTCCTCGCTGTTCATCAGCGCGTCGAGGGCGGCGCTGCCGGAAGCCGGTGCGGGCGCAGGCGCTGCGGCCGCCTCGTCCACTTCGGCCATCATGGCTTCCGTAGCAGCCAGGTCTTCTTCGTCCTTGGTCGCGGGGGCGGCATCGGCGCCGGGCACGTCGCCGGTTTCGGCCAAATGATTGAGCCTGGCGATCAAATCGCTGTCATCGCCGGCAGGCTCTGCCTCCGTCGCTTCCAGGTCGGCCAGGATCGCTTTGATCTGATCCAGCGACTCCAGAACCAAAGACACCGCCCCGGCAGAAATCTCCAACTCGCCGTCGCGCACCTTGCCAAGGACGTTCTCGGACGCATGCGCGACAGATTCGAGCCGCGGCAAACCGAGAAAGCCGCACGTTCCCTTGATCGTGTGAACAAGCCTGAAAATGTTCGACAAGATTGCTTCATCGTTCGGATTTTGTTCGAGCTTCACCAGCTCGACATCCAACGTGTCCATGCTTTCTGCTGTTTCCGTCAGAAACTCGCTAAGCAGATCATCCATTGCCTGTTCGCTCCCTCGCAGCGCGGTCCGGTCGTCCGGACGGTTCAGTACTGGTCGGCCTTGGTTAACGCCCGGCCCGCACGACCTAAAAATCCCAAAATTAACGGCAGCACATTAGCAATTGAGTTATTAACAAACCACTAAGCGCCACCGCAACGCGGCAGACGTCCTTTCGCCCACCGAAGCCAGTGCATTAGCCGCTAAGCACCGTTCAACCGAATCTTTATCGACACCTGTTCCTCCTCTTCCGACAAGGACAAGACCGTCCGAGTCTCGTCGGCCAGTAAATGGGCATAAAGACAATGCACGGATCTGGCGGTGATATCGTCTTCCGGCTGGCACGCGCGCGATAACAATCGGGTGCGGACCTCCTCCGGCATTGTCGGTTTCGGGCCTTGGGCCGTGATCAGGACATCGCCCTCATCCCCCGACAGGCGCACCTCACCGCCCCGCAGTAGAACGCCGCGGGCAACCTCAATAGCGGTCAGCAGCAGTTTCCCGCCTCCTTCGCGCTCCAAAAGGTCTGTCGCAGCACCGTCGGGCCAGGTCAGAATAACACCTCCATCCTGAACAAATCCGCGCGCGATATCTCGGACTACGTTCTCGTCCCCGGTCGCGCGGCCCGCACCGCCATAGGCCATGCGGTAGAACTGAAGCCGTGAGGCGGCGCGTTTGGCGCTGTCGCCGATCAGCTCGACCGCATCCTCCGCTCCTTCTTCGACTTCCTGCATGAATTCGACGCCGTTCGCGATCGCGCTGACTGGGCCGGCCAGTTCATGGGCCATCCGCGACATCAGCATTTCGGCAAACCGTACATCCATCTAACTCTATGCCTCCTCGCGAAGAATCATGCTTTCCTAATTATTGTAAGCATGTCGAGCCTAAGTGATACGACTAGAGCGTTAACGAGTACTTAAGGTCCCTAAACCGATGGAAGAATATGCAATACCGGATGGTATGGATGCAGGCCTTGTTCCGGGGGCTTACGTTCGCAACCCTGTGGAACCGGACTGGGGCCTGGGACAAGTACAATCGGTCGTCGGATGCCGTGTCACGGTGAATTTCGAAGAACGCGGCAAATTGCTGATCGATACATCGGTGGTCCCGTTAATCTCGGTCCGATAGGGCCGGTCGCCGCCCCCTACGCTCTACGCAGTCCCGCGCGCCAAACCCCACGGAAACGTTATCTGAGAGACCGCCGTCGCGGCTGCGCCAGTCGGTGACGCCCCCTGCCAAGCTTGTGCAAATGGCGCATCGGAAAAGATTGATGGCAATCATAGACGTGGAAACGGTCCGCCGGAGAGGCGGGGGTGCGTATCAAGGGGTGGATCATGAACGATCAGTCGCCAGGCCGAAATCCGGTTGAGAGCGGACGACAATTCCGGAATCCGGGTTTCGGACGACGGCAAGCCGTGCCGCATTCGAAAGGCCGTCAGATCGACCCGGCGGCGGTTGACGAAATCGCGGCTCTGCTGGGCGAGCGCCCGCGCCAGCGAGACCTGCTGATAGAATTCCTGCATCTTATTCAGGACACGCATGGTCATCTCTCCGCCCGCCATCTGATGGCGTTGGCGGGAGAATTGAACATTCCCCAAGCGGAAGTTTTCGAAGTCGCCTCCTTCTACGCGCATTTCGATCTGGTGATGGAAGGGGAAGAAGCGCCCCCGCCGCTCACCATCCGGGTGTGCGATTCTCTGAGCTGCGAGATGGCGGGCGCGCAGCGTCTGCTTGACGAACTGCCCGGCGCAACGGGCGCCGGTGTGCGGGTGCTGCGCGCGCCGTGCATGGGCCGGTGTCACGTCGCCCCGGTGGCTGAGGTCGGGCATAAACACGTCACGGACGCCACCGTGGAGAGTGTCGTACAAGCCGTGACGTCGGGCGACACCCACGCGGAAATACCGGACTATCCCGTGTTGCAGGATTACGAAGCGGGCGGCGGGTACGCCCGGCTTCGCGAGTGTCTTTCCGGCGACCGCGAGCCGGAAGCGGTCGCCGCCACCATCGAACAGTCCGGGCTGCGCGGTCTGGGCGGGGCCGGTTTCAAGACCGGCTTGAAATGGAAACTTGTTCGCAGAGAGCCGGGCCCCCGGCTGATGGCGGTCAACGGCGACGAGGGCGAGCCGGGCACCATCAAGGATCATCATTATCTGATCCGTGAGCCCCACAAGTTTCTGGAAGGCATGCTGATCGCGGCCTGGGTTGTCGAAGCGACCGACGTCTATCTGTATATGCGCGACGAATACCCGGACGTCATAGAAATACTCAACCGCGAGATTGCGGCTCTCGCCGCCGCCGGCCTGTCCCCGCATACGACGGTCCATCTGCGGCGCGGCGCCGGCGCATATATCTGCGGCGAGGAATCCGCGATGATCGAGAGCATCGAAGGAAAGCGCGGACTGCCCCGCCACCGGCCGCCCTTCGTCGCTCAAGTCGGCATCTTCGGACGGCCCACCCTGGTGAATAATGTGGAAACCCTCTATTGGGTGCCGGAGATCCTGACCAAGGGTGCGGATTGGTTCAGCGGCCATGGGGCGAACGGCAGGACCGGCCTGCGCAGCTTCTCCGTTTCCGGGCGGGTGAAGGATCCGGGCGTGAAACTGGCTCCAGCCGGGATCACGATCCGGCAGCTTATCGACGACTATTGCGGCGGCATGTTGGACGGGCACAGTTTCAAGGCCTATCTGCCGGGCGGCGCGTCGGGCGGTATCCTCCCGGCCAGTTTGGGCGATGTGCCCCTCGATTTCGACACGCTTCAGAAACATGGCTGTTTCATCGGATCGGCGGCTGTCGTCGTGCTTTCCGACCAGGACAGCACCGCGGACGCGGCTCTTAACCTGATGCGGTTCTTCGAGGATGAAAGCTGCGGTCAGTGCACCCCCTGCCGGCTCGGCACGGAAAAGGCCGTCAAACTGATGCAGTCGGAAAACTGGAACCGCGCGTTGCTGGAGGAACTCTCCGCAACGATGATGGACGCGTCGATCTGCGGCCTGGGGCAAGCAGCGCCGAACCCACTGCTCAGCGTGCTGAAGTACTTCCCCGAAGACATTCCTGACTAGAGCGCGTCACCTTTACTTGGAGCCACTGAGACGGTCTTTACAGCCTTTCGGTTAGGAAGGCGTTGCGCGGCGATGCCGGATGCATCG
>JANQIT010000094.1 GCA_028282025.1 Hwanghaeella sp.
GAGACCCCCGGTTCCGTTTCGATGTCGAATTCGGTTAGGCTGGCGCGCTGAGCTTCCGCGAAGCGTTTAACCTGTCGGTGGGCGAAACGGATATCTTCCTTGTCGCGGTCGCTGACCTGGGCGATCAGGGCCTGTTTCTTCTCCTCGCTCAGCACAAAGGGGCCGTCCAAACCATCCAGGGTTTTCGCGTAATGCGCGGCAGCGGCCTCGCCGTCCTGCCGGATGTGGGCCAGCATTTTCTCTACGCTGTCCCGGATCGCCTGATCCTCGGCTTCCTGATCTACGGTCGGTTTCTTAAAATGTTCCATATGTCAGCTCCTGACCCGCGCGTTGGCGGGATCGTAGAGGCACCCGTCGCAGACTGTTGCCGGCGACGGCGTGCCGATAATCTCAACGCTTAAGGAAGTGCCCGGCGCGGCGCAGCCGGGGTCGACGAAACCCATTGCGATGCTGCGCCCGACGCGATGCCCCCAGCCCGCGGACGTCACTGTCCCCACTGGGCGGCCGTTATGCAGAATGGACGCGCCCGGATGCGCCGGGGCCTCTTCATTCTCGACGGTCATGGAGACGAAGCGGCGGCGCGGTCCCTTGGAAATCATATCTTCCAGGGCGGATTTGCCGATAAAGTCCTTGTCCATCCGGACGAACCGCTCAAGCCCGCTTTCCATCGGATTGAATTCGGTGATCAGGTCGGCTTTCCAATGCCGGTATCCCTTTTCAAGCCGCATGGATTCCGTGGCCCGCAATCCGAAGGGCTTGATGCCGAACTCCGCCCCGGCGGCCCACAGGCGGTCGAAAGCCAGAAGAAGCTGTTCGTTGGGGATATGGAGTTCCCAGGCCAATTCGCCTGAGAAGGAGACGGACATCGCTACCGCCTGCGCGTTACCGATATGGACCGATTTGACTGAAAGCCAGGGGAATGCTTCCCGCGACCAGTCGGTCCTGGGGGCGGCCTTGGCGAGTAGGGCGCGGGATTTGGGACCGGCGACGACCAGGATAGTGTGTGTGCCGGTCAGGGGTTCGATTCTGATCGATCCGCCGCTCGAAATATGGTCGTTCAGCCAGTCGAGGTCATGCCGTTCCGCCGCCGCCGCCGATCCGTACCAGACCCGGTCCCCGGATAGGTTGGCCAGCGTGGCCTCTCCCTTCACGTTGCCGTCCGCGTTCAGGAAGTACGCCAGTCCGACCTTGCCGGGGGCGCGCGGCACGCGGGAACACATCACGCCATCCAGCCAATCGTGCAGGCCGGGTCCCGTAATCTCATAGCGGTTGAAGCCCGACACTTCCATGATGCCGACGCGGTTCTGCACGGCCTCGACCTCCGCACGGACAAGGTCGAACACGGCATTGAAGCGGAAGGACAGCACTTCGGTGAAATCGGCGTCCGGCTTGAAATAATCCGCCCGCTCCCACCCGTTCACGGTCGCCATTTCCGCGTTCATCGTCTGAAGACGATGCGTCAGCGGCGTGGACCGCGCCGGCCGTCCGGCGGGACGGTGTTCGTGCGGCATGTGGAAACGGAATTCGTTCTGGTAGTCCTCAATGGCCTTCAGGGCCGTGTATTCGACATTGGCGTAGGCGCCGAAGCGGCGCGGGTCCAGGCACCAAGTGTCGTAGCAGGCTTCTCCATGCGCGATGATCTGCGCCAAAAGCCATCCATGACCGCCTCCTTCACCCAGCCCGGCGCGCAACCCGGTGATGCAGTATGCGTTCCGGCGGCCGGGAATCTTACCCACCAGGGGCAGGCCGTCTGGCGTGTAGGTGATCGGTCCGTTGATGATGGAGTGAATGCCGGTTTCGGTCAGGCAGGGAAGCCGGGCGAACGCGCCTTCCATCGTGGCCATCACCCGGTCCAGATCGTCCGGGCACAGGGCCATGGTGAAATCCGGGTCTATTCCGTCCAATCCCCAGGTCCGGCAATCCTGCTCGTAGAATCCTACGAGCAACCCGTTCTTTTCCTGCCTGGAATAGAAATCGTCGGTCGGGCAACGGATCAGCGGCACGCGGAAGTCCAACCCCGCGATGGCGGGAATGGGTTCGGTCAGCATGTACTGATGTTCCATCGACGCCACGGGAAGGGTGGAACCCATCATCGCGCCGATCTCGTTGCAGCGGTATCCGCCGGCATTGACGATCTTCGCGGCGCGAATGTCGCCTTTCCCGGTATGGACGATCCAACTGTCGTCCGGCTGCTGGGTCAGGCCGGTGACCGGCGTGAAACGGTGGACCTCCGCACCCGCCTTCCGGGCCCGCCGGGCGAGCGCCTGACAAAGCTGCGCCGGGTCGATATCGCCGTCCAGCGGGTCCCACAGGGCGCCCAACAGATTGTCCGTCGTGATCAGGGGGTGACGCCGCGCGCATTCGTCCGCGTCGATCAGTTCGAAATCCACATCCATCCCTTTAGCCAGGCTGACGAAATGCTCATAGCCGTCGAGATGATCCTGGGTGGAGGCCAGGCGTATCCCGCCCGTGCCGTGGTGATAGTTGATCGGATAGTCCGGATCGTCCGCAAGTTCCTTATAGAGCCGGATGGAATGGCTCTTCAGGCCGATCATCGTCTGTGTCGCGCCGAAATTCGTGACCTGCGCGGCGGAATGCCATGTGGTGCCGGATGTCAGCTCATCCCGCTCCAGAAGAACGCAATCGGTGACGCCCTCCTGGGTCAGGTGATACAGCGTGGAACACCCGCCGATACCGCCGCCGATCACAACAACATCGGTTTGAGTCTTCATTTTTGGCGCTGTCTCCCCCGTCCGGAAATGTTTCTTGGATGCCGGATCGCTGTGCCGTTTTACGGCATAGGGCAGTCTAGAAACTGACTTTTGGAGGCACCATGGCGGTTAGAGAATTCGAAGGATTCGTTCTGAAAAGCTGTAAGGGCCGGTTACTCGGTCGCGATTTCGATGGCGTGCCGGAGTTTTGGGGCGATGGCGGCGAAGCGGGGGACCACCTGGGCGCTTACAAGCTTGCGGCAATCCTCGGCGAGACGTTCGGGCAGCGCGCCCAGTTCCTCATTGCGTGCGATCAGCCAGATTCGCCGGGAAACAGCGGGAAACGGCAGTTTGAACACGTCGAGATGCGGCGCGAACCGTTCCGCGTCCATCAGGTTGAGCGGCGTGGTCAGGGCCCAGCCATGCTCCTGCAGAACCATCGCCAGGACGGAGCGGGACGCTTCGAAGGAATAATGGCGGGAGGGTTCGAACCGCATCCGCCGCAAATGCTGCGCCAGCATTCTGCCGATCGGCAGCTCCTCCGAGTATTGAATGAAGGGGGTGTTCAGCAACTGCTCCTGCATGTCCGCGTCGGGATCGAGTTGACCTTTCGCTGCGACCAGGATGAAGGCTTCGCGAAAAAGCGGGATGGCGCAGAATTCCTCGACATTGTCGGGCAGCACGGCGGATACCGCGATATCGGCCTCCCGCGTTTGCAGACAGCGCGTGACCCGGTCCGATCCGCCCGACGTCGCGTTTACGAAACAATTCCGGAACTGGGCGCGCAGGCCGGAGACCAGCATGGGCGTCAGCGAGGCGTCCAGATCGTCGATGATCGCCAGCGTCAGGCGGGGCAGCACCGCAAGATCCAGTTCGGCCAATTCGGCCTTCGCTTCCGCCACCGCTTCCAGAATCCTCCTGGCATGGGCGCGCAGGACCTGGCCCGCGGGCGTCAGCGTCACGGGGCGTCCGCGCCGGTCGAACAGTTTCGTGCCGATGGCTTCTTCCAGCGTGGAGATTTGCTGCGAGACGCCGCTCGAACTCGCCCCCAATCGTTCCGCCGCACCGCCGATGGAACCCGTCTCCTCGACAGCGACGAAAACGCGCAGCCCGCGCAGCGTGAAATCGGTCTGCGGCGTCTGCGCGGTCGATGCGGGGCGGATACTGTCTTTGAGCATGGATCTCGCGCAACCTCTATGTGTCCGCCTCCAGCATCGCGCGCCCAAGCGGGGAAGACAATGCCGACCATGCCGTCCACCGACTGATGCCCGCTAGTCATCCGGTTCTGCAGATGATGCTGTTGTTCGATCTTTGTTTGGAAGACGTGAAAAGCTCACGGCAGGTAACGGGAGGCAGTTGAAAGTGGGAAAAATTCAAGCTCTGCGCAAGGCCGCCAACGCGGACCGGCGAAAGTTCGCCGCCCTATCGGAGGCGCGAGCGAAGCGAGTTGCCGTGAGATCTGAAAAAGTGGCGGAGAGACCGGGACTCGAACCCGGGGACCGGTTTAACCCGGTCACGGATTAGCAATCCGCTGCATTACCACTCTGCCATCTCTCCATGGCCGTCGTGCGGGCTCACGGTGATTAATGAGACGCCGGGCCTCTGTCAATGCGAATTGGCGTCTTTCACGCGGCCGGATGCCGATCCGGTGCGTGTGTGCGCGGCAATTCCCGCCCTTGCCTTGCCGCCTGCCGGTCTCTATCTCCCGGTCAGTGGCTTTATTCTTGGGCGAAGGCGGGATTTCCTATGGCGATGACGGTCGATGAATTGGTGGAGAATTTCGATTTCTTCGACGAGTGGGAAGACCGCTATGCCTATGTCATCGACCTGGGCAAGAAGCTGCCCGCCATGCCGGAAGCGGAAATGATCGAAGAGAACAAGGTCCGCGGCTGCATGAGCCAGGTCTGGCTGGTTTCCGAGATGGACCGCGCCGTCACTCCGGCCGTGGTGCGGTTCCGCGCGAATTCCGACGCCTTCATCGTCAAGGGCCTGATCGCGGTTCTGATGGAATTGTATGACGGGCAACCGCCCGCCTACATCCTTGAGACGGACGCCCTAGATGTCATGCGCCGCATCGGGCTCGATCAGCATCTCAGCCCCAACCGCCGGAACGGCTTGGTCTCCATGGTCCAGAAGATCAGGACCATCGCCGAAGAGGCCGCCCAAGCCGCCTGACGGGCTGTATCCGCCGACCGTGTCCCGGGCGGGCGCTGTTTTCCCTTTGCGGTGGCGCGCTATATAGTTCTTCCAAGACGCGATAAACCTGCGCGCGGGCTTCGAACCGGGCGCAAAGTCTGGAGACAGTCATGACGATTTCAGCCGAAAACGCCGGCTCAAAGGCGGCGGACCAGCGGACAACCAATATTGAAGCGGTTGTGGCCACGTTGGAACGCCTGTTCGGCGAC
>JANQIT010000128.1 GCA_028282025.1 Hwanghaeella sp.
TGATGCAGCAGGATGACGGCATAGACAGTCTTTTGAACCGGGCCGATGAAGCCTTGTATGCCGCCAAGGGCGGCGGCCGTAATCTGGTCATCCTCGAACAGGACGGCAATTTCGTCAGAGTCCCGCAAACCCAGCCCGGCCAGGAACCGCCTGAACCCGCATCGGTCGCCACCTGACCGGTTCGCCGCTTGGCGCTTCGGATTTGCCTGCTCCGTAAACCCTTCGGCTTTCCACCGCCGTGGCGCATCACCTGAATGCGGGAGAGGCCGCTATGCGTCCAAATGGCTGTTTGCCGCGTAGATGATACAGGGTATCGAAACGGGGTATCGGATATCGAGAGAGGAGTTTGTCGTGCTGAGGTTCGCTGCGATCTTTTTTTCTCTGACGATTTCATCCGCCGCATTTGCCGGCGGCGGCTTTTCTCCGCTGAAGATCGCGGACCATATCTTCACAAAGACGGATCGGGACGGAAACGGCGAGATGACCCGTGTCGAGCACGACGCGGCGAAACTCCAACGTTACGGATCGACGTTCGAGATGTTCGATCTCGACAAGAACGATGTGGTGACGCTGCAGGAATTCAGGACCGTCTTCATGAAGTTCCACCGGACTCCCCAAGACAAGGAAGTCTAGATTTACGTGCAGCGTAAGAAGGGGTGAGGGAGAGTCCCATCCAACACCGCCTGGGTAGGCGGGGGCGCGCTGCTTCCTCGTCAAAAATCCGTGCCTTCCGATATGGCGCACTGGATGTGAACGCGTTCTTAACTACTTTTCGTGTTCAGTTTTAAAGACCGGCATCCTCGCGGCGGTTCCACCTATCTCGCGGGGCCGCCATGCGGATTCGTATCGGCCTAAATAATCGGTAAGTCCGATTGTTTCGATTGGATATATAGATTGGGCTTATTGAAATCCGCCTGTTAGCTTTCTGAATGTGATGCATACATCCCCATTAACGGAGGAAATTATGGACGGAAGTAGGATAGCTGAAGGTTGCCCCTTCATGCATGGCGGCAACACGAAGACGGAAGCCCCCGTCACCAAATGGTGGCCGAACGCCTTGAACCTGGACATCCTGCACCAGCACGGTGCGCGGACCAATCCGATGGACCCGGACTACAAGCACCGGGACGCCGTTAAGGGCCTGAACTACGACGCGGTCAAGACCGACGTTAAAGCGCTGATGACCGAAAGCCAGGACTGGTGGCCGGCCGATTTCGGTCACTATGGCGGCCTGATGATCCGCTTGGCCTGGCACTCCGCCGGCAGCTACCGGACCTCTGACGGACGGGGCGGCGCCGGTTCCGGCAACATCCGTTTCGCCCCGCTGAACAGCTGGCCCGACAACGGCAACCTGGACAAGGCGCGCCGCCTGTTGTGGCCGGTGAAGAAAAAGTACGGCAATGCGCTGTCCTGGGCGGACCTGATCATCCTTGCCGGGAACATGGCGTATGAGAGCATGGGTCTGAAAACCTTCGGCTTCGGTTTCGGCCGTGAGGACATCTGGGGACCCGAACAGGACGTCAACTGGGGCGCGGAGACGGAGATGCTGGCCGCCAGCGAAAACCGTTACGAAGATCTGGACGACCCATCGACGCTGTATAACCCGCTGGGCGCGGTGCATATGGGGCTGATCTATGTGAACCCGGAAGGCGTGAACGGTAACCCGGACCCGGCCCGGACCGCGCTGCATGTCCGTGAGACCTTCGCCCGCATGGCGATGAACGACGAAGAGACCGCAGCGCTGACCTGCGGCGGCCATACAGTGGGTAAGGCGCACGGTACTGCGGCGGGCGCGGACGTCGGTGTGGAGCCGGAGGGCGCGTCGATCCAAAGCCAAGGGCTTGGCTGGATGAATGCGGCCCTGGACGGTAAAGCGACCAACGCGCACACTTCCGGCATCGAAGGCGCATGGACGAAAAATCCGACCCAGTGGGACATGGGCTATTTCGACTATCTGTTCGGCTACGAATGGGAATTGACGAAATCCCCCGCCGGCGCGAACCAGTGGCAGCCGGTCGGCATGGCCGACGAAGACAAGCCGGTCGATCCGACCGATCCGTCGGTTCGCCGCATGCCGATGATGACGGATGCGGACATGGCCATGAAAGTCGATCCGATTTACAACGAAATCTGCCAGAAGTTCATGGCCGATCCCGCGTACTTCGCCGATACTTTCGCGCGTGCCTGGTTCAAGCTGACCCACCGCGACATGGGCCCCAAATCCAACTATCTGGGCCCGGACGTGCCGTCGGAAGATCTGATTTGGCAGGACCCGATTCCCGCCGGATCGACCCGCTATGACGTCGCGTCGGTCAAAGCCAAGATCGAAGCGGCCGGGCTTTCCACGGCTGAGCTGATTGCGACCGCCTGGGACAGCGCCCGTACCTTCCGCGGTTCCGACAAGCGTGGCGGCGCCAACGGCGCGCGCATCCGCCTGGCGCCTCAGAAGGATTGGGCCGGTAACGAACCTGCACGCCTTGCCAAGGTGCTCGGTGTGCTGGAGCCGATTGCCGCGGACGCCGGGGCCTCCGTCGCCGATGTCATTGTGCTGGCCGGCAATGTGGGCCTGGAACAAGCGATCAAGGCCGCGGGACACGATGTCGACGTTCCGTTCACGCCTGGGCGTGGCGATGCGACGGCGGAACAGACCGACGATGCGTCCTTCTCCGTTCTTGAGCCGCTCGCAGACGGTTTCCGGAACTGGCAGAAGGAAGCCTATGCTTCCAGCCCCGAGGAAATGATGTTGGATCGCGCGCAACTGCTCGGCCTGACGGCTGCGGAGATGACCGTGCTGGTCGGCGGCCTGCGGGTTGTCGGGGCCAACCACGGGGGTTCCAAGCATGGCGTCTTCACGGATCGTGAAGGGCGGTTGACGAACGACTTCTTCGTCAATCTGACAGACATGTCCTATAGCTGGCATCCGGTCGAAGCGGACGGTTCCTACGAACTGCGCGACCGCAAGACCGGCGCGGTGAAATTCACCGCCACCAGCGCGGACCTGGTCTTCGGCTCTAGCTCCATCCTCCGGGCCTATGCCGAAGTTTACGCTCAGGACGACAACGGTGCGAAGTTCGTTAAGGACTTCGTGGCGGCCTGGACCAAGGTCATGGAAGCCGACCGCTTCGACCTGGCGTAAAATCAAGTAGAGGAACCTCCGGAGATCTGCTTCGGGTTCTTCGGAATGGCAAATCACGGGAACGGTGTCTCAGGGCGACTTGGGACGCCGTTCTCGTATTTGTGAAGACGATGACGCCGGAAATTATTGTTATGGTCCGCGCCCGCCGCTTTTGTAGCTGCCCAGTCCGTGGAAGCGGGCGTCGGTTTCGTGATTTAGATTAACGAATTCTAAACTGATCCCTTTTTAGTTTATTTCATCCTGGCAGGGAGTATCGACGCTCCTTTGCGTCGCTCGACAATGAAGGGGATAACTCCCGGAAACGCCGCTATGATGGTTGCGAAGACAAGTTCCAGTATCGCCGCGAACGAAGATGACGTTTGGCGTGACGATGAGGCCGCTCCGCAGAATGAGCTCGTCGAGAGTTTGCGCGCCCGAATTTCCGAACTGGAAGACCAACTTGCGCGTTTCGAGGAAAACGCGGCGGACATCGTCGCCATGGCCGATGAGCTGGGGGCGGCGAAACACCGGCTGGAACAAACGTTGGAAACGGCGGAGGAATATCGCCGGCAGGCGGAGGAGCTTGCACGGGTCGACCCATTGACGTTGTTGCCAAATCGGCGAGAGTTCGAAAACGCCTTGGAGAGGGCGCTGACGGCGGCGGAACGGCGCGGTTCGATGGCGGCGCTGTTGCTGTTCGATTTGGATCGCTTCAAGTCCGTCAACGACACCTATGGCCATCCGGTCGGCGATGCGTTGCTGAAGTTCTTCGCGAACAGCATCAAGGCGGCAATCCGGGAAACCGACCATGCTGCGCGGCTTGGCGGCGACGAGTTCGCGGTAATTCTTACCGACATGGAACGCCCGGAACAGGCGCTGTGTGTCGTGCAGCGGATTATCCGCACCTTTGGGGAACCGGTCGTCCTGGATGGCACCTTAGTGAAAACCGGCACAAGTGCGGGGATCAGCGTTTTTCCCCGGGACGGCCGGGACACCGAAGATCTGATGCAGAAGAGCGACAAGGCGCTCTATGCGGCGAAGTCGCAGGGGCGGGGCACCTACCGGTTCTTCGCGCGTGATATCGACGAACGGGCCAAGGCGGCGCATACGCTTGACAGCAACCTCCGCTTGGCGATCGTTCGGGATGAATTCGTATTGCACTATCAACCGCAGGAGACTGTGGGGGGCGCCCGGGGGCGCTGTGCGGAGGCGTTGATTCGGTGGCGGCATCCGACGGAAGGCCTGGTGCCGCCGGGCGATTTCATCCAAGCAGCGGAAGAGAGTGGATTGATCCACGATATCGGCCGTCAGGTACTCCGGAAAGCGTGTCGGCAGTGCGCCGAATGGCAGAACGATGCTCACGGGTATCCGACGGTGGCCGTGAACATATCGCCGGTTCAATTCGAAGCCCCGGACTTTGCGGATTCCGTGCGTTCGGCGCTCGCCGAGAGCGGATTGGCCGCCGACAGGTTGGAGTTGGAAATTACGGAAACCGTGATGATCCGGGATATGGCGGTGTTCGAGAAGCTGGACGAACTGCACGCCCTTGGCATCCGTTTCGCGGTGGACGACTTCGGCACCGGATATTCGTCGTTGGCCTATTTGAAGAAGCTACCTGTCGACATCCTTAAAATCGACAAGCACTTCGTCTCGTCATTTCTGGAAGAGAAGGCCGATTACTCAATCGTCGGAGCGATCCTTAAGATGGCGCACAGCCTGGATATCGGGGTCATCGCAGAAGGTGTGGAAACCGATGCGCAGGCTGAGGCGCTGCGTGACCTGCGGTGCGACGGCTTGCAGGGGTTCCTGCTCGGCCGCCCCATGCCGGCGGACCGAATGTCCGCCTGGCTGACGGCGGATTGAACGAAAGCCGGGCCCCGACGGTGGCGATAAGAGCTTTGCCAAAATAAACGTCGATTGCGGAAGAGGTTCCGTAAAATATTGATAAATATATTATAATTCGAATTCCCTTCGGAGAATGACAGTTAACCCTAATTTAAACCTTATCCGTATATGATGTTCGCCGTTTTACCGAAAACACGACATCTAAAGTTGTTTTTCAAGAGGGACATCAATGGGTAAGGTTTCACTAACGATGCGGGCCACGATGCTAACCGTCGGTCTGCTTTTGGTTCTAATCAGCGTTCTGGCCGTCAGCGCGTATCTGACGGTTTCGAATTCCGTCGAACGGCAGGTGATCGAAAGGCAGGCGGCGAGCTTGCGCATCGCATCGCTGGAACTGTCTGAACGGTTTCCGGAGTTTCGGATTACGTACGGCAGCGACGGGAATGTCGACAGGATCGTGGTGGAATCTCTCCCGGAATTCACGGATCATGGATTGATAGACCGGATTGGATCTATGACCGGCGAAACGGCGACTGTCTTTGCTTGGGAAACCGAGAACCAGGATTTCTGGCGCCGCACGACCAACATCATCAAGCCGGACGGACAACGCGCCGTCGGTACGCCGCTTGGCAAGAACGGCGCCGTCTACCCGGTGCTGACCGCGGGTGAAACCTTCGTTGGCGAGGCGGTTGTTCTGGGCACGCCCTACTACACGATTTATGAGCCGATCTTCTCCACCAACGGGTCGACAATCGGTATTCTTTATGCCGGTGTGGAAAGGGCGAAGATCGACGCCCAGCTTACCTCCGTCCTCAGCGCGTTCGCGATTTCCGCCGCAATCGTTCTGATCGCCGGTGTCGCGGTGGCCGCGCTGTCATTCCTTAAAATGCTGCGTCCGATCCCCGTTCTCTCCGAGACGATGCACAGACTTGCGCAGGACGAGACCGGGATAGAGATCCCCTATATGGACCGTCAGGACGAAATCGGCAGCATCTCGAAGGCGTTGGGCGTGTTCCAGCAACATGCGGAAGAAAAGCGCGCCTTGGCCGAGCGGCAGGTGAAAGCGGAGCAGCAAGCCGCGGACCAACGCAAAGTGGAACTGACCGATCTGGTGGGCAAACTGGAAGCGACGGTCGGCAAGGTTGCCGGTACGATTGCCGAGTCCTCGGCCGCGCTGACCGGAACGGCGACGACGATGGTCAGTTCTGCGGAAGGGTCGTCGGAAAAGTCCGGGTCCGTTCAGGCGATGGCGGCATCGTCATCGGAACGCGTGGACTCCATGGCCGCCGCTGCGGAAGAACTTGGATCCTCCATCCGCGAAATCAGTCAGCAGATGTCCAACCAGACCAACGCCGCGGACAATGCCGTGTCCGCTGTGGAGGCCAGCAACGAACAGATCAAGGGGCTTGCGGAAAGCGTGTCCTCGATCAGCGCCGTTGTCGAACTGATTACCTCGATTGCGGAGCAGACAAATCTGCTGGCGCTTAACGCCACTATTGAGGCGGCCAGGGCCGGGGATGCCGGTAAGGGATTCGCCGTCGTGGCGTCTGAGGTGAAGAGCCTGGCAAATCAGACTGCATCGGCGACGGAACAAATCGCCAAGCAGATCCAGGACGTGCAATCCCAGACCGATGCGACGGTCAGGACCATCGGCGGCGTGAACGAGCGTATCCGCAATATCAAGGAAATCTCGACAAGTGTGGCTGCTGCGGTTGAGGAGCAGAATGCCGCTGCCTCGGAAATCAACAGAACAACGCAGGAAACCGCTGCGGCGACCCGTGACATGGCCTCTTCCATGGATCACGTGAACCGCGCCACGGAAGAGTCGGGCGTTCAGGCGCAATCCGTCCTGACGATGGCCCGGGAGTTGGATGGCGAAGCGAAAGGCCTGAAGGATGAAATCGGCAGGTTCGTCACGACCGTAAAAGCGGCCTAAGACGGCCTTACTTTAGACAATGCGGGCCGGTCCGGGATGTCTCCGGGCCGGCCCATTTTATTGTTCTGGATTGGTTTTCCAGCCAGATTGGAAAACCGCCGGATGTTTTATGCCGAGACAGCGCCGAGATAGGCGTCGATATCCACGTCGTCGATCTGACCCGGGTTCAGGAATCGCCGGGCATAGTCTTTATAGACCCCGCTCGACAGGAAGAGATCGAAAAGGTCGGGGTCGATATGGCCGTCCTTCTTAAAGAAGTGAAGGATCCGAACGGATTCAGAGAGCGTTTTGGCGTCCTTGTACGGACGGTCGGACGCGGTCAGCGCCTCGAAAATATCCGCGATCGCCATTATGCGCGCGGGTACCGATAGCTGCGATGCATCCAACCTTCTGGGATAGCCGGTGCCGATCAGGGTTTCATGGTGGGTGCCGGCATATTCCGGGACGCGGCTCAGGGATTTGGGGAAGGGCAGCCGCTCCAGCATGGCGATGGTCTGCATGATGTGTTCGTTGATTTTGAACCGTTCCTCGGCGGTCAGCGTTCCGCGTTTGATCGACAGATTATACATCTCGCCCTGATTGTAGAGATGTTCGGGCATGGGGAGTTTGAAACCCATGCCCTCATACGGGTCGCGACCGGCTCCTTGCCGGGGGATCACGTGCGACGGCTTGTCGTCCAACAGGCGCTCCTCGGCGGGCAAGGCGGCGGGTTCGCCTCCGCAACGGCGCTTTTCGTCGTTCGAAAGTCCGACCCGGTCACTGAAATGGCGCAGCCAGGTGCGGCTGCCGATCCGGGAAAGGCGCTCTATGGCGCTATCTTCCATGAATTCACCGCCGACATTGCTGTCGGCGACGAATGCAAAGTCGTCTTCCAACTCGCGCTTTCGGTCCTCGAAGGCGCGTTGCGCATCGGCGGCGTCGACTCCTTCGGCGACGGCGTTGAGGCGTTCAATCTCCGCATCGCGCAACAACACCTCGAACCTGGTTCGGATCTCATGGATGCGGTTATAGATCGTTTCCAGCTTTGTTGCTTTATCGACGACATATTCCGGTGTAACGACCTTGCCGCAATCGTGCAGCCAGGCGCCGATCCGGAACTCGCGCCATTCGTCCTCGGTCTCGAAGGAGAAATCGCTAAGGGGGCCGGCCTTCTCGTCGCTGGCCACCGCCGCCAGCATCATCGCCAGTTCGGGGACGCGCTCGCAATGCCCGCCGGTATACGGGCTTTTGGCGTCGATTGCGCCGGCGATGATCTGGATCATCGCATCCATCAGCGCTTCCTGCTGATCGAGGAGCTCCCGGTTGTGCAGCGCCGTGGCGGCCTGGGCGGCCAGCGCCTCGACAAATCCTTGGACCTCGGCGCCGAAAGAGCAGATTTCACCGGTTTCCGGATCGCGGGCATTGATCAGTTGAAGGACGCCGATGGTTGAGCCGCCGCGCGGGTTCAAGGGAACCGCGATGAAGGACTTGGAGCGGTAACCGTTCGCTTCGTCGAACTTCTTGGTGCCGGAGAAGTCGAACTCCTCGCTGTTGTACGCATCGTCGATGTTGATCGTGCGTCCCTGATGAACGCAGTTGCTGGCGACGTTTTGAAGATTCGCGGAACGGTCCTCGTGCCAGATCGGCACCGGCGGCATGCTGTCCGGGTCTCCCACAGCCGCGCGAATATCGATGCCCAGCGTGTCGTTCCGGATGATCTGGAATTGAAGCTCCTTGTCTTCGGTGACCGTATACAGCGTCCCGCCGTCGGCATTGGTGATGAGTTTCGCGCCGTCCAGGATCAGGTTCATCAACGTGTCGGTTTCATGCTCGGAACTCATGCCGATCCCAAGATCGACGAGCCGGCCGAGTTTCTGTTCCGAGATTTCCAGGGCCTGGGTTCGGTCGGCCAGGCCGGCTTTCATCGAGGTGAAGGCATCCGCGAGCGCGTTCAGTTCCACGATGCGTGACGGTTCCGGATCGGGTCCTGAGAAATTGAAGTTCGCAACGCGGTTTGCGTCTTCGGCCAGCGCCTTGACGTTTCGAACGATACCCGCCGACAGGACCAGTGCGACGGGAACGACGATGAACAAGGTCAGAAGGGAGAGAGCCAGCATGTATTGCTGAAGACTGTCATAAGGGCCGGTATAGTCGCCGGTGGGGGCGACAACCGCGATAGAGAGGTCACGGCCCGCCGCGCTCCACATCTCGATGGCGACAAACGCTTCCTGGTTCAGCCGGACACGCTGCAGGCCGGACCCATCGGCCGACCGGCGGGCGTTGAGAACGGCCTCAGCCGGCCAGCTATCCATGGAGTCCAGCGTTTCAAGCTGATCGTGCGCGCCGAACGCCTGCGACGCGGCCAGCACCCGCCCCTCAGAATCGTAAATGGCCACCCCGCCATTGTCCGTCACATGCAAGGCGTTCAGCAGGGCGGCCAGTTGCGTCAGGGTCAGGTCCACGCCGAAAACCCCCCGGCCGCCCGGCATGCGCATGGAAATGGTCAGGCCGGGCGCTTGCAGCGAGTTGTAGATATACGGGTCCGATAGCGCGGGGGCGGCGGAGGACAGGGCGCGGCCGTACCAGGGCCGCTTCCGCGGGTCGTAGGCCGGGGCGATGTCTGTGCGTTCCGCGAACTCGATAAATCCGTCGTTTCGGAATGACCAATGTTGCCGGCGCGCTGCAGCCGCCGCGTCGCCCGGCGTGATGGTACGGACGATCCAACTGGTGTCCTGCGGGGCGTCATGGGCGGCCTTGATCCGCGCGTCGCCCCGGACGGCGATAACCTGCAGGAAGGAACCGTCGTCGAACCCGTAATAGAGCGAGTATACCGACGGGTTGACGCGCAGCGCCTCGCGCATGAAGCGCAGCAGGGTTGCGGGAACCGCTTTGCCGGTGACGGAGGCAATGCCCGCCTGCGACGCGCCGAAATCCGCAAGCCCAGATATGCCCAGCACCTGACTGTCGAGCTGATCCTTCGCACGGCTGGCCAGAAGGGCGAACGACGTTCCGGCGGTTTCCATCGCGGCCCTGGACCCGAAGTGCCGCGTCGTCCCCAAATGGACGAGCGTCGCCAGCACCACGACCAGCAGAATAGATGCAACCAAGCTGACCCTCAGCCGTATCTGCACAGCCATTAACGCCCCCCATCGTATGCAAAAGACCCGAAACGACCTCGAAGATAACTACTTCCGGCGGTGAGGGACAGGGGGTGGTTCCGGCCTGATGTTTCTTTAAAATCCTGGTTATCTGCTCCTCCGAGAAACAGCTTCTCTTCATCGTCCGTCTCTGGTGTCAGAGAACAAACTAACCCTAAACAGCGGACTCTTCAGAAGAGCAGGCCACGATCAACCAAGTCAATTATCCAAGACCGGGATAATTCTCTTCTGTTTGGTATGATACCTAACCAGAACCGCATAGGTAAAAATCAAAAAAAACAGAGCTGAAGCCAAGCTGGCGATAAATGTTCCAGGAAATATCTGGTCTGTCCCAAAACCACCAGTGACGTGTGCAAGGTTACCAGGTCTGAAAAATACAAAGTATACAGGAACGCTCGACCATAGAATTAGTCGATTTCTTGATGAGATAGAAACAAGTAGCGCAAAGGCTATGATAAGATCGTATGTGTGTAACCCTTGAAAAAACAATAAGCTTACAAGACCTGCCATGCAGCGTAAGTCTAGATCTGATTCGAGGTAGGCTATTGAGACGACAAAAATTACGCCAATAGTAAACGACACGAAAATGGGTATTTCTAACCCGAGGGCATCTAGAATATTGGTGAATCCCAAAATGTTGAAGGGCAAGGATGCTGCTGCACCCAATGAGTAGTATTGACTAAGATTGTCGAAAAAAGTGCCGAAGAGCAGATCATTGCTCAGAAAAACGATGTAGCCCACTATTATTAGACATATAAATCCCCCCGACATTACTAAGCAAAGAAAGTAGCGAGGCGAAAAAAAACAAATAGCTATAAAGGGTAGGGCAAAATGAGGTTTCAACACCAACAGAGTTATGCCAACCGTTAGCAAAACGAGATGCGATTTTCTATATCCCCACCAAAACAAACATAGTCCTACAAAAAAAATGATCGACGTTTGCCCGATTGCTATCGAAATTGGTGTCGCTTGTACCAAACAAAGCAGACCGAACACTGCGCAAGCAAACTCAAGTTGTCTCCACGGATTCCGATTTATCGCGTTTACGGCTACAACCGTTGCCCCAATGGCAAGTCCAGCCAAATTAACCAAGTTCCAAATTGCCAATGCGGTCTTGAATGGAAAAAGAGCCAGCAGCATTGATATTGGGTACCAATAAGGTGGATAAACCCAAAAGTGGCTTACAGGCCCCGGACCAAACTCCGATGCATAGGCTAAGGCGAAGCTCTGACTGTAAGGGTCTAGACCTTCACCCCATAATCGGCCGGCCAACCAGATTAGCCGGAAGTCAAGCCCATCTGTAACGTCGAATGCTTTCGGCAGAAGATATGCTTGCGTACATGCAAGCCAAAAGATGACCAAGCCAGCAGTGACGAAAGGCTTTTCATCAAAAAAACTCTTGATGGGCAAAAAAGCCTCCGACAATGAGGCAGCCGCCTGTATGCTGCATTTTACGCTAGGCAAGACACGAATCTACGTTATTAAGTAACGATATTGCTAATTTAATGCAACTAAGAATTATCTCTCAATTTTTCGCCGTTGCAGAATCCCGTGCTCAACACTATCCGCTCTCAAGGTCCGCTCACTCTCCAGATCAGAATTTCCGAGAAAATAATGAGTCTAGATGTTCAGTCCCGTCATTTGATGGATTGGATTTAGGATGAATCTCTGGGGTTCTGAAGTCCATTTTTTACAGATGAACTCTTGCGAGGTTAGGCCTTTGAGCGTCTTCAATCGACGCCCAAAGTTGTAGGCGTCGATGAAGTTTTGAAGATGCCGGCGCAACAGCTCGTGATTGTCATAGTGGAACCGTTTGACTTTACAGAGACGGTAATTATCTGACAGTCGCTGCCCCCTTGGGGTTAGTTTACGCGGCTTTCTTGTGTGTTTCCTCCTTTTTGTTTTTGGGTTTCGACAGACCGTCCATGAAGACGGATATTGGTGTTCTGCCTTTCATGTTGCGGTCCTGGTGTGGACGTTTCGTGTTGTATGTTTCGAGATAGGCGTCCAGGTCGTCCTGCATCTCCGCCACGCTCTCGTAGAACTTGGTCCTTCCCATGACGCGGAAGTGCTCGTCGAGCAGGGACCGGTGTAACCGCTCGACGAAGCCGTTGGATTGCGACAGGCGCACTTTTGTGGTGCGGCGCTCGATTCCCTCGAGCTGCAGGAAGAGTTCATACGGGTGCTGGTAGGGTCGGCCGCAATACTCCCGCCCGTTATCGCTGAGTACAGTTTCGATCTTTGCGCCGTGCACCTCGAAGGTGGGAATCGCGCCGTTGTTCATGACGTGGACGGTGGTGACCGACAGCTTGGAGGTGTACAGCCTTCCCTAGGTGTAGCGCGAGAAGCAGTCGATGATGGTCAGCAGATAGATCTTGCCAATCCCCTTTAGCGTGCCCTCGAAGAAGGTATCGGCGGCCACCAGGTCTTTGGCGTGCTGGTCTCGATATGGTGTTCGCGGAACTCCGCGCTGAACCGCTCCAGCAATCGGATCTGCTCTGGCGTCGGGTCGATCTTCTTGCCCGAGACATGCTTTTCCAATCGCAGCGGCCACTCGTGCCGGGTAAGCATATTGTGCCGAGACCGGACCCCGCGCACCCCGCCTGACGAAACCTGGACGCGCTGCAGGGTGAGCTCGTGGGCGACCTGCAATGGTCCGTGGCTGGGATGGGCAAGCGCGTGGTCGAGGATCGCCTGTTCAACCTCTTCCGGCGCCCGGTTCGGGTGCGGTTCTTTGGCGCCGGGCAGCCGGTCGATCAGCCCTTGAGCTGCATCGGTCTGAAAGTTCCTCCGGATCTCGTGGAACTGTTGACGGCTATAGCCCATCAATTTGAAGACTTTGGAAACGTTATCGAGATCGCTCGTAAGTTCGAGCAATGAGAGCTTCCGCCGTGCTACCTTGTCCTTCGTGGTCATGTCTTGCTCCTGAGTGAGTTGGATTGTTTGTGGTGAACAAATCCCAACCCCACACAGGAGCGGCATGGTCGCACCCAACCCGCTACATGAAGGCGGTTTGGATGCGGCCTTAGCTTTCAGGTGAATAAGACTCAGGACACCCCGGGGGGAGGGCTATCCGCACAAGCCTCAGAGTGTTTCGGTCTAAGGGGTGCGTAGCTCAGCGGGAGACGCTCCAGTGGCCTCAAAGAGTCTAGCGACTATTTTTTCGTCCACAATTGACAAGTGTGAATCAGGATAGAAATGCGAACAGATCAACCTGGAGAGTTCAGGTTTTCAAAAGAAAAAATTATTTTCTTTCAATATAATAGGTGGTGGGCGCGACTGGGATTGAACCAGTGACCCCTGCCGTGTGAAGGCAGTGCTCTCCCGCTGAGCTACGCGCCCGTCGCCGAAAATCGTCATGCGGCGGTAAGGGGCGTGGATTTACGCGCGCCGCCTTTCGGTGTCAAGCCGTTGCGGGCCCGGTGGCGCTCCCGCCCGCACATCCTTTAATCCGGCGGGCCGGCTGCCTTGGCCGGGCGCGCGGCCGGCGCTCCCGGGCCGGCGTGCCTATGCCCGGTCCCACCCGGCCAAGCCCGGCCTGGACAGGCGTGTCTCCGGAATCCGTGATCGGAGAGGGGCTAGCCCGCGTATTTCAGAGAAAGTATACTTATCGGTGCAGTTAATGGACGAAACCGCACTGTCGACGGCGAGGAATGAGGCTGACGGGATGAGAGGATCGATACTGCGGAGCGCCGCCCTGTCGGCGATGCTGCTGGGGGCGGCGGCAACCCCGCTTGCGGCGGAAAGCACCGATCCCGTCGAAATGACATACGAAGTCTATTTCGGCGGTTTTCATATCGTTTCGGCGCGGGCCGCCCTGAACCGCAGCACTGCTGGCTATACTCTGACGGCGGACGCGAACAGCCGCGGCATGATGGATTTCTTCTTCACCTGGCATGGCCGGACCCGGACCGACGGACGTTTCGTCGAAGGACAGGCCGTGCCCCAGGCGCATAAGAATTTCGGCGTGTGGAACGGAGAGGAACGTATTGTCGAAGTCAGCTATGACGGAGAAGGCGCGGTGGCCGGTGTCCTTGTCGACCCGCCGCCGGATCTGGAGGAGGTCAACGGCCTGCCGGAAGATGCGGAAATCGGCACCGTGGATCCGCTGAGTGTCATCGCGCAATTGTCCGAGGCGATGACCCGCGGCGGCGACTGTTCCGGCGCCTTCAACGTGTTCGACGGCAAGCGGCGCTATGACCTGACCGTGACCGACCGGGGCGCCGAGACCTTCGAACCCAACGATTATTCGGTGTTTCAGGGCGCGGCGCAGGCCTGCGGGATCGAGTTCACCGTGCTGGGCGGCGACCGGAAGGAAAAGAGCAAATACGCCGAAACGGCCCGCAACCGGGTCGTCTATGTCGGACGGCCGTTGCAGGAAGCACCGGCTATCCCGGTGCGCCTTCGGATCGAAACCGCTTATGGCGTCCTGCTGGCGCACCTGACCGGCGTGACCGCCGGCGGCAAGCAACTGGCCCTGAAACCGGACTGACGCCGCCGTCCGTCGGAAGGGTCAACTGCCGACCAGACCGTGCAGCGCGCGGACATTTCGGAGCAGATAGTCGGCCCGCAGACAGGAAACCGGGCCGTGGGCGTATCCGTGCGTCAGGATCGCGACCGGCAGGCCCGCCGCCTTTGCCGCCGCAACATCCACATGCGTATCGCCGACGAACAGCGCATGTCCGGGCTTTGCGCCCAACAGACGCAGCGCCACCAGGACATGCGCCGGGTCCGGCTTCTTGACCGGCAGATCGTCGCCCGCCAGGACCACGTCGAAAAGCCCGGTCCAGCCCAGTTTATCGAGGATCTTGCGCGTCGCCCCGCCCGGTTTGTTGGTGCAGATCGCCATCGGATGTCCGGCCCGCCGCAGGCGGCGCAGCAGGCCCGTGACTCCGGGATAGGGCTGGGTCCGTGTCTTGCGGCCGGTATGATAGTGGACCAGGAAGCGGTCCAGAACCGCCTCCGGATCCTCCAGCGGCAGGTCCGCGCGTTGAAAGGCGCGTTCCAGCAGCTTGGCGGCGCCGCCGCCGACCATCCGCAGTACTACATGTTCCGGCAGCGGGGATGCGCCGGCCTCGCCTAGCACACTGTTCGCCGCAGCGGCGATGTCGGCGGCGCTGTCGATCAGCGTGCCGTCCAGGTCGAAGAGTATGGCCAGACGGCGCGCGCTTGGGCGGCGGCCGCGATTGGGTGAAACGGCACGCAAAACTTTTATCCTTTTCTAATATGCGCCACACTGCGGATACTGGGCGGGCGGCGGTGAAGGGGCCGTCGGTTCGGCCTGTCGCCTGGTTCATGTGGATGACAACCTGTGTCCGAAGAAGATCTGGTCAAGGAATTTCTACCCCGACTGACGGCCCGGCTGGCGGAAATCTGCGGCGATGACCTGGCCGAAAGCCTGATTTTGGCCGGGCGCGGCGGGGGCGAATTGAATCTGGACATGCAGCTTTTGATCAATGACGGCCTGGAACAGATGGATGAAGATCAAAGGGACAGGGTCCTGGAGATATTGTCGGAGATTCGCAATGAAGTCCGGCTTGCCAAGATGTCCGGTTAGGAATGCGCCGGCGGAACGCCCTGTCGCCGCCCTTTCCACTGAAACCGTTTGAAACAATCGTATATCCGGCGAAACAAAGAGTGACTTGGCGGCGCTGGGGAACGCATGGCATTAGTGGGCGATAGTGAACGAACCGACCCGCGAAGTCGTATTCAGAACCATGACCGATCATCCTTGCGCCGTTGTTATTCTTGCCGCCGGCCTGGGTACGCGCATGAAATCCGCGCTGCCGAAAGCCATGCATCGGGTGGGGGGACTGCCCATGGTGTCCCATGTCTTGAAGACGGTGCGCACGTTGCAGCCGGTCACGACGGTCGTCGTGGTCGGTCCGGATATGCCGGATCTGGAGGCTGAAGTCGCGCCCGCCGGCACAGCCGTGCAAATCGAACGGCTTGGCACAGCCGACGCCGTGAAAGCGGCGCTGCCCCTGCTCCGCGAAGAAGCGGGTGGGGCGGAAAGCGTCATTGTCGTCTATGGCGACTCCCCGTTCCTGGACCCGGGAACCCTGCACCGAATGGTGGAGGCCCGGCGCGGTGGCGCGGGCGTGGTGGTGCTCGGCTTTCAGGCGGCCGATCCGACCAACTACGGCCGCCTTGTCGTCGACAAGGCTGGGGCGTTGCAGGCAATTGTCGAGCATCGGGAGGCGAACGACGAACAGCGCGCCATTCCCTTCTGTAATTCGGGCGTAATGGCCATTGACGCGGCCCGCCTGTCGGATTGGCTGGACAAGGTCGGAAACGAGAATGCGAAAGGCGAGTTCTACCTGACGGATCTGGTGGAGATCGCCCGCCGGGACGGACGGGCCTGCGCGGCGATTGAAGCCCCGGAAGCCGAATTGTTCGGCGTCGACAGCAAGATGGACCTTGCCGCCGCGGAGCGTCAGTTTCAGTCGATGCGGCGTACCGAAGCGCTGAAGGCCGGCGTCTCGCTGCTCGACCCGGATACGGTCTGGTTTTCGCATGACACGGTCTTGGGCGTTGGGGTGGAGGTCGGCCGGAATGTTGTCTTCGCCCCGGGCGTCACGGTGGAAGCCGATGCCGAGATCCGCGATTTCTGCCATCTCGAAGGCGCGGTCGTTCGCGCCGGCGCGCAGATCGGCCCTTTCGCCCGGTTGCGGCCGGGTACCGAGGTTGGGGTGGGCGCACGGGTCGGTAATTTCGTGGAAGTGAAGAACGCAATCCTTGGCGAGGGCGCGAAAGCTAACCATCTCTCGTATCTCGGTGACGCTTCTATCGGAGCCAAGGCCAATGTCGGGGCGGGAACCATCACCTGTAATTACGACGGTTATCTGAAGTCCCGCACCACGGTGGGCGAAGACGCCTTCATCGGTTCCAACACGGCGTTGGTCGCCCCGGTCAGCGTCGGCGATGGAGCCATCGTGGGCGCAGGCAGCACGGTTACCCGGGATGTCGCGCCGGACGCCATCGCCGTTGCGCGCGGAATCCAGACCGAGCGCGAGGGCGCCGCGAAACGTTTTCGGGATGACCGCGCTGCAAAGAAGGCGCAGCAGAAGAAATCCTGATTCTCTGTTTATTCGGAGCTTTTACTCATGTGTGGAATTGTTGGTATTCTTGGGAAGCAGCCGGCCGCGCCGCTTTTGCTCGACGGCCTGAAACGGCTGGAATACCGGGGATACGACTCGGCGGGCATCGCCACCCTGGTGAACGGATCGATTGATCGCCGGCGGGCGGAAGGCAAGCTTTCAAACCTGACGGAAGTTTTGGACGCGCAACCGCTTGGCGGCGCCGTGGGGATCGGCCACACGCGCTGGGCGACGCATGGCGTGCCGTCCGAAAACAACGCCCATCCGCATATCTCCGAAAATGTGGCCATCGTCCATAACGGCATCATCGAGAACTTTCTGGAACTGAAAGAGGCCCTGGGGGACCGCGCCGGCGATATCGCGAGCGAAACCGACACAGAGGTTGTCGCGCATGTTATCAACAAATACCTTGATGAAGGATTGAGCCCGAAGGAGGCGGTCGCGAAGACCTTGCCGGGGCTGGAAGGCGCATTCGCCTTTGTGATCATCTTCAAGGGCGAGCATGACCTGATGATCGGCGCGCGGCGCGGCACGCCCCTGGCCATCGGTTATGGCGATGGCGAGATGTATTTCGGGTCGGATGCTCTGGCGCTGGCGCCGCTGACCCGCCGCATATGCTATCTGGAGGACGGCGACTGGGCGGTTCTTGGCAGTGGCGGGGCGGAAGTGTTCGATTCCGCCGGCGCGCCCGTGGAGCGGCCTGTCGTAGAGACCGCCGTCTCCGGCGCGATCATCGGCAAGGGGAACTATCCCCACTTCATGCTGAAGGAGATTTATGAGCAGCCGACCGTGATCGGCGATACGCTCTCCACTGTCCTGAACCCGGCGGCGCAGACCGTGACGCTGCCGCCGCTGCCGATCGATTTCGCCTCCGTCCCGCGCATCACGCTGTCGGCTTGCGGCACCGCGGCCTTTGCCGGGCTGGTCTCCAAATACTGGTTCGAAGGGCTGGCGCGGATTCCGGTGGAAGTGGATATTGCATCCGAATTCCGGTATCGCGAAGCGCCCCTGCCGGAAGACGGCCTGGCCATGTTCATCAGCCAGTCGGGCGAGACGCTGGATACGTTGGAGGCCCTGCGTTTCTGCCGTCGCGAAGGTCAGCATATCCTGTCCATCGTCAATGTGCCCGAGAGCACCATCGCGCGCGAGTCGGATGCGGTAATCCTGACCAAGGCGGGGCCGGAAATCGGCGTCGCCTCGACAAAGGCGTTCACCACGCAGTTGACGGTGCTGGCCTGCATCGCCATCGCGGCGGCCAAGGCGCGCGGCGCCATCGATCACACCCGGGAGGCGGCGTTGGCCAGCGCCTTGGCCGAAGTGCCGGGCCGGGCGGCGGAGGTGCTGAATCACGACGACCATATCGCCGAGATCGCCCAAACCGTGGCCAAGGCCAGGGATGTCTTCTACATGGGCCGCGGCTCCGCTTTCCCGATTGCGATGGAAGGGGCGCTGAAGCTCAAGGAAATCTCCTATATCCATGCGGAAGGCTATGCGGCCGGGGAAATGAAGCACGGCCCCATCGCCCTGATTGAGGACGATGTGCCGATCATCATGGTCGCGCCGTCCGACGCGCTTTTCGACAAGACCGCCAGCAACGTTCAGGAAATGGTGTCGCGCGGCGGTAAGGTGATCTTCCTGTCGGATGCGAAGGGGATCGAAAAAATGCACAAGCAGTCGGAGCCGTTCGCCAGCATCGAATTGCCGGACGTCGATCCTTTCGTCGCGCCGATCCTCTACTCGATCCCGGTTCAACTGCTCGCCTACCATACCGCCGTGATCAAAGGCACGGACGTGGACCAGCCGCGCAATCTGGCGAAAAGCGTGACGGTCGAGTGACGCGCCGTCAGCCGCGTTCGCGATCCAGCCGGACCTGCTCCTCCAGCCAGTTCATGAAGACCTTCACCCGCGGATGTTCCGCCTTCTCCTCGGTGGCGACGGCGTAATAGGAGTATTCGCTGGGCCGGACTTCCGTGAACAGGCGGGTCAGGCGGCCAGTGCGCAAATACTCCCGCACCAGCGACCGACGGCCAAGCGCAACTCCTTGGCCGTAGCCGACCGCCTGGGTCAGAAGCGCGGAATCGTTGAACTCAACGACCTTGCCGTTGGTATCGACGCTGCTGCCGGCTTCCTGCAGCCATTGCCGCCAGGTCATGGTCCGTTCCAACCGGTCGACATTGATATCCTGCAGCAGCCGGTGCTGTTTAAGATCGGCGAAGGTGCGCAGCGGATGCCGGTTCAGCAGCGCCGGGGTGCATACCGGAAAGATTTCGTCCGTCATCAGCAATACGGACCGATACCCCGGAAAGTCGCCCAGACCGAACCAGATCCGCAGATCGGCCTCTTCCTTGAAGGCGCCTTGACGGGCGCCGCTCGATTGGATGCGGATGTTGATATCGGGAAAGGCGTCCAGAAAGCCGCTAAGACGCGGCAGCAGCCAGTGGTGCGCCAGCGACGGCAGGACCGTCACCGTCAGCAGGCCCGACAGCACGCCGCCCGAAACACTGCCGATGCCGCGGCCGAAATGGGCGAAACCGCGGCTGATTTCCGGAAGCAGTTCCCGGCCTGAATCGGTCAGAACCACGCCGCGCGCCAAGCGTTTGAACAATTCCATACCCAGGAAGGCTTCCAGGGTTTTCACCTGATGGCTGACCGCGGCGGGCGTGACATTCAACTCCTCCGCGGCATGCAGGAAACTGCTGTGCCGGGCGGCGGCCTCGAAAGCGCGCAATGCGTTCAGGGGTGGGAGGCGCATCGGACTCTCCATGGCTAAGAAATTTTTGTGTCAAACATAAGAAATTAGCGTTTGAAGGTCAAATTTACTCAATCCATATTCACTGCACAGCAGCCGACGAAAGGAGAATTCCGATGGCTCACACACTGACAAAACGCACCTTCGCCCCGTCCGTGCCGGCCGGCAAAAGTTTGGTTTCGATAGCTTTAGCCATTCTCAGCCGGTGGTATGACCGGCATTGCGAGCGTCGCCGACTGGCCGAGATGAGCAGCGATCTTTTGCAGGATATCGGCGTTACGCCGGAAGCCGCGCGCCGCGAGGCCGCCAAGCCTTTCTGGCGGGCGTGATGCAGGCCCACAAAGCGGCGGAGGAGGGAGGGAACTACTCCCCGACTTCCTCGATGCGCAGGATGTCTTCCTCTGTCTCCGCCGCCGCCTGCCAGTCCCGGAAATCCGGGTCCGCATAAAGCGTTTCCACATAGGACGCGGCGGCGTCGGGTAGATCGATCCGATAGGTCCGCAGACGGGTCGCAACCGGCGCATACATAGCGTCGGCCACGCTGAAAGCGCCGAACAGCCAATCGCCGTCCGCGCCATTCTCACAGCGGCAGGTCGACCAGATTTCTACAACGCGATCGATGTCTTGTTGCAGGTCCGGTGTAATCGGCACCCGCCGCGTCGCACGGATATTCATCGGCAGTTGCGTCCGCAGGGCGGGAAAGCCCGCGTGCATTTCCGCGCTGACGGACCGCGCCAGCGCACGGGCTGCGGGGTCGGCCGGCCAAAGGGCCGTATTCTGCTCCGCCGCCCACTCGCAGATCGCAAGCGAATCCCAGATCGAGCGGCCGTCCTCCACCAGAACCGGGACTTTCCCGGCCGGCGAATAGGAGAGGATCTTTTCCTTGGTGTCCGGTTTGTCCAGCCAGACCTGGACTTCGTCGAACGGCACGCCGCCCTGAC
>JANQIT010000150.1 GCA_028282025.1 Hwanghaeella sp.
CGATGCACTGTTCGGCCAATATCGGCGAGGCGGGGGATACCTCAATCTTTTTCGGCCTGTCGGGTTCCGGCAAGACGGCGCTGTCGGCGGACGGCACACGGCGGCTGATCGGCGATGACGAGCATGGCTGGTCGGACACCGGCGTTTTCAATTTCGAAGGCGGCTGCTACGCCAAGGTGATCAACCTGTCGGAAAAGATGGAGCCGGAGATCTACGCCACAACCCGGCGCTTCGGCACGATCCTGGAAAACGTCGTGTTCGATCCGGAAACCCGGGTGCTCGATCTGGATGACGGCAGCCTGGCGGAGAATACCCGCGCCTCCTATCCGATCGATTTCATCCCGAACATCGAGCCGAGCGGTATCGGCGGCCTGCCGAACAATATCGTCATGCTGACGGCGGATGCCTTCGGGGTGCTGCCGCCGATATCGGAACTGACGCCGGATCAGGCGATGTATCATTTCCTCAGCGGTTATACGGCCCGGGTGGCCGGAACCGAACGCGGCGTGACCGAGCCGACCGCGACCTTCTCCACCTGTTTCGGTGCGCCCTTCATGCCGCGCCATCCCAGCGTCTACGCCAAGATGCTGGGGGAGAAGATGGCCAAGACCGGCGCGAAATGCTGGTTGGTCAATACGGGCTGGTCGGGCGGTTCCTATGGGACCGGGCAGCGCATGCGGATCGACTATACGCGCGCCATGGTCCGCGCGGCGGTCGAAGGCAAGCTTGCCAGCGTCGCCCGCGTGCAGGATCCGAATTTCGGCCTGCTGATCCCGGATCAGGTGCCCGACGTCCCGGCCAACGTTCTGCAGCCGCGCGGCACCTGGCAGGACGGCACCGCCTACGATTCGGTCGCCGGCAACCTGCGCGGCATGTTCGAAACGAACTTCAAGCAGTTCGAAAGCCACGTGCCCGACGATGTGAAGAAGGCGGGCATCTACGCGGCTTAGACAATACCGCGCACTTCTATCTTTGTTGCCGGAAGGCCGGGGCCCGTGTCCCGGCCTTCTTTTTTTGTGTTGGAGGAAGGTCCTTGCCTGCCCCGAGTGATTCGTGCGAGTGTTTGATTGATACCGCAATAGTTGTGTTTTGGGGGTGTAATGCGACTTTTTGCAATGGGCGCCATTGTTGCGTTGCTGGTGTTTTCGACAAGCGCGTTCGGAAGCGACGCTGAGATCCCGCATGGAAAACTGCCGCTTGGCGCGACACCGACCGGTTATGATCTGGCCCTCACCATCGTTCCGGCCAAGGACAGATTCTCCGGACATGCCCGGATATCGGTGTCGTTGGATCGGCCGACGAACCGGATCTGGCTGCACGGCCAGGATCTTGAAGTATCGCAGGCATCGATCGAATTAGCGTCGGGGCTGGTCGTTCCCGCACTTTTCTCGGAAGTTGGGGAAACGGGCGTCGCGAAGATCGACGCCGTTACCGCCGTCGGTCCCGGCCCCGTTACATTGGATATTCGTTATAGCGCTGCGTTCGACCAATCGCTGGAAGGGCTCTATCAGGTCAAGAAAGACGGTCAGGTCTATGCCTATACCCAGTTTCAGCCCCTATCGGCGCGCCTCGCCTTTCCCGGATTCGACGAACCGCGCTTCAAGACACCCTTCACGATCCGCCTGACGGTGCCTCAAGGTCTTACCGCCGTGTCGAACGCTCCTGTATCGGCTGAAAGGGATATCGGCGATGGGATGAAAGAGGTCGCGTTCCAGGAGACGGCCCCCATCCCGACTTATCTGGTCGCCATGGCGGTCGGCGATTTCGATGTTGTCGAATGGCGGGCGATCCCGCCGAACGATGTGCGTTCCAGACCCATTCCGCTGCGCGGAATCGCCCCAAAGGGTAAGGGTGAGAAGCTGCGCTACGCCCTGTCGAACACGGAAGCGCTGCTGGCGATCCTGGAGGAGTATTTCGGCTCGGAATACCCTTACGCGAAACTGGATCTTGTCGCCGCCGCAGAATTCAAGGCATGGGGAATGGAGAATGTCGGGGCGATTTTCTACCGCGAGGATCATCTGCTTCTGGATGACGATCCGTCGATCTATCAAAAGCGGGGCTATGCCTATCTTCACGCCCATGAATTGGCGCATAGCTGGTTCGGCAATTTGGTGACCCCCGCCTGGTGGGACGACCTCTGGCTGAACGAAGCCTTCGCGACCTGGATGAGCGACTATGCCGTAAGCCGCTGGAATCCCAATGACTATGACAATCGCGGCGGCATCCGCAGAGGCAATCGCGCGAAATGGAGCGACCGGCTGATTAGCGCCCGGCAGATACGGCAGCCGATTGAAAGCAATCACGATATAGCCAGCGCCTTCGATTCGATCACCTATTCCAAGGGTGGAAGCGTTCTCGCCATGGTCGAGCGCTACATGACGCCGGATGTATTCAGGAACGGCGTGCGGCGGTTCATGGCCAAACACAGGCATGGCGTCGCCACGTCGCGGGATTTTTTCACCGCATTGTCGGAAACGGCGCGCGACCCCGGGATTCTGCGTGCGTTCCGGTCCTTCCTCGATCAGCCGGGCACTCCCAGGGTCGCGGTCGCCTGGTCTTGCAGCGCCGGCGGTGGGGCGACGGCGGAACTGCGCCAGTCACGCAGCCTGCCGCTTGGGTCGGCCGGCATCGGCCGGCGGACATGGTCGCTGCCCATGTGCGTCTCGTATGGCGATGACGAGACGACCCATAGTCAATGCACCTTGATGGAGACGGCCAGCGCGACGCTCCCACTCCCCATGTCCGGATGTCCGACATGGGTTCATCCGAACAGCGCTGGCGCGGCCTATCTCAACTTTGACTTTCCGGAAGGGGGTTGGGACGCGTTGATCCGCCGTCTTGCGGATATGCCCGCGCCGGAGGCGCTGGCGGCCATGTCCAGCTTGCAGGCGGCGTATGAAAGCGGCCGCGCGGATAGTGATACCGTCTTACGCGCCGCTGAAATTCTCGCCCAGTCGCCGCATTGGGATGTTGCAAGCGCCCCGTTTCAGGTACTGCGCGATATCAAGAACTTCATTCTTCCGCGTGGCGAGCGGGAAGATTTCAAACGTCTGATGCAAGAGATTTACCGGCCGGCGATTGCGCGTTTCGACCTGTCCGACGCCGCGCTCGCCCGGTCGGCGTCCGATACGGACCAAGCATTGCTACGTGGGGATCTGATCTGGTTCATGGCCGTGGATGCCGAGGAGCCTGCGCTGCGCCGGCAGCTTACCCGTCTGGCCGTCGCCTATCTTGGCGGCGACGACTTCGGCCGGATCGACTCGTCGGTTCTGCATCCGAACCTTCACCGCGTCGCCCTGGTCGCCGCCGCCGGGGAAGCGGGTCTGCCGTTTGTCCGGAAACTCGCGGGCCTGATGCGAACCAGTAGCGATGCGACTCTCCGCGAACATGCCTTGCGGGCCCTTGCGCATCAGACGGACCCGGAGAGTGCAGCCTGGCTGCGCGACCTGATGATGGATCCGGAGACATCCCGGTACGACGCCTCGCAGTTGCTGCGATATCAGGCCAGGCGGGCCGACAATGGGCCGGCCATCTTCGCCTGGCTGAAAGAACACTACGACGCCTATACAAACCGGATTCCCCGGTCTCATGTGGCGTGGATGCCTTGGCGTGTTTTTGCTGTCTGCGAGCGATCCGCCCGGAACGATATCGCCGCATTTTTCGAAACGCGGGTCCAGGATCACCGGGGCGGGCCGCGGGCGCTCAGAAACGTGCTGGAAGCCATCGACATTTGCGTGGCCTATTCCGAAGCGCAGCGGGAAGACGCGCTTGCGGCGCTGGCGCGTCGCCGATCCTGACCATGCGCCGGCCGCTTATCCGCCTGGCGCCAGGACCAGCCGGGGGGCCGGCTGCTGGATGGACTCGATGTTCCAGACATATTGCGTGGGCGCGCCCTGGATTACCTGATTGGCGTTGTGGTCCAGCACCCGCGCGTCCGTCCAGAGGCGGACCACGCCGCGCGTGTTGAACCCCTTGGCCACCAGTTCGTCGCGATATTGCTTGTTCGGGCGGTCTCCGGCGATGGTGATCAGCCCCTGGGCGTCCCGCTTGATGGTCATGAAGGGCGCGTTGCGACGCACGAAGCTGAAGGAAGGCCGCTCCAGGATATTGCTTTGCCGGCGGTATTTGACCCGGTAGCGGCCCTGACCGACATATTCCACATCGGAGAAACCGGAATCCCGGCGCAGGTCGCTGTCATAAACCTGAATCTCGTCGGCGTCGTCGGCACTGACATCGCCCGCACCGATCTTGCGCAGGAAATTGAAGGCCAGCAGGTCGCCTTCGTAGATAAAGGCGTAGTCGCCGTCGCGCTGCATGTTGATCTGCAACGTGAACCGGTCCGGCAGATAGCAGCCCGACAGGATGGCAGCCGTCAGCAACAGCGTGCCGAGCCTGACCCACAAGCGGTTTCGGTGTGTGCCGGGAACCATCCGGGACATGGGCGTCTCCTTGTATTCCGGACAGGCTATAGCATGTTTCGCGCGCCCGGAAAGACTTCGGTCGGGCGCGTATCCCTAGTATCCGCTGCTGGCTTCTTCCCGGAGACGCTTTCTGCGCGCGGCGATCGCCGCCACGTCATCGACGACCCGGGGTTTGATTCGGGGCTTTTTCGCGACGGTCGTTCGGCAGGCCGGCAACAGGGCCAGCACGCCCGCAGCGGCGGCCCAGGTCAGAACGCGGCGTCGGGTGGTCAGGTTTTGCATCGGTCGAGCACTCCGATTGTCAACGGTTGTTGAAGAATCAGAGTACGCCGCGCCTGCGGAAGGCGCTGCGACGGCCGTCACAGGGCGCGGTATTTGCCGCGAATTGAGGCTATCCCGGACGCCGCCCCGGGGTCTCGTGCTGCATAGGACGCACCATCGGATGCCGGTAGGACTGCGGGGTTTGCGAAGGATTGCTTCTTCGGCACCGGCACCGTGCGGGTGATCTGGCAGGCGCTCAGCAAAGCAGCGGCGGTGGCGGCGGCCAGCCCCCTTACGGCCCCTCTGCGGGAAAGGTGTTTTGGGTGCGCGGTCATGATCGCGGTCTCCAAGCCATGGCGTCGTTCGAAACCGATAGGTTGGTTGCCTTGTGGGGCGCACCAACCCACGATCCATGACAGGTGCGTGAATTAGGGCAGGGTAATCCGGGAACGCGCCGGGAGCTCGCCTGCCGGGTCATGGAAGACCGCCGGTTCCGCCCCCCGCGCCGCGCCCACCGCGCCCGGCAGGGCGACGAGCTTCCGTCGGGTCACCTTACGCGCGGCGGAGGGCGCATAGACCTGCTTGGTGGCGTCCAGCATGATCACCCCGCCCAGGCGCGGCACCGCCCGCGCCGCGACCCGCTCGACGGGGGCGGCGAGCGGCAGCCAGACCCGGCTGCCGAACGGGGGCATGTAGAGCGCCCGCCTGGAATCCGCCGGTTCGAACTGCGTCTCGCGGAGCAGACGCTCAAGCTGCGCCAGACTGAAGGGTTTGCCATGTCCGAACGGGGTCCGTTCGTTGCGCGCCCACAGCCCCCGGCGCGACGGGACGATCACGATCATCCGGCCTACGCCGTTCAGGACCCGCCAGCATTCCTGCAGCATGTCGCGCATGCGTTCGGTGTTTTCCAGGGTGTGCACCAGCAGCAGCCGGTCCACCGACAGATCCGGGAACGGCAGGTGCGTCTCTTCGCTCAGGGCGACCAGGCCGGGCTCCTGGCGCGGCCAGTGGGTGACGCCCTGATAGGCCGGCATGACGGCCATGACGCGCTCCGCCTCCGGGCGGAACATTTTCAGATACGGGGTCGCGTATCCCAGGCCGACGACCACGTCTCCCTGGGTGCTTGGCCACAGGGCGCGGAGCTTCTTCTGGATCAAGGCGCGCGCCTGCGCCCCCATGCGGGAGCGGTAAAACGCGTTAAGATCGATCACATCTGTCCACATGCCTGAGACCCGCGAACCGTACCGCCATGCGCACGTTTGTTTAAATCCAAGCCGTTATGGCTTTTTCCGTCCGGAACAAATGGGATACTATGCGACACGCGCCGCGGATCAAAGCATGCGATCATCGGCGTTGCGCAACAGGGGCCGGGAAGAACAGGTGCCGAAACAGTCTGGATCATCGTCCGAATCCCGATCTCCGTACTGGCTGAGGCTGGCGCGGGTCGCGATCCAGCGCAAGCCGGCGCTCTTTCTCGGCGTCATCACCATCTGTCTGGCGTTGACCGTGCTGTATTCCTGGCAGCAGATCCGCAACGGGGAACTGTCCGGCATCGTGCTGGTCGGCGCGAATCTCTGCCTTTTCGTGATCGCGCTTGTCTATGTCGCCGACGATCTGCAGCAGCGCTAAGGTATCGAAACCTTTCCGGGTGGACGGCGTTCTCTTCAGTCTATGCCGCATCGGCGGCAAGGGCTTTCACATCGGCGCGAGCCGCGGGGCCTGAAAGCGCAATCTCCGCCCGGGCGCGGATTCACCGCCTTGATTCGGCGACGCCGTTATGCCTTCCTGCGCGCAATATTAGCACGCCGCCGCTTGGTGCGTATTTCGGATAATGCGTTGGAGCAGGAATTATGAAAAAACTCGCCACCGCCGCTTTCCTGGCGCTTCTTCTTTTGCCTCAAACCGCCGCCGCGCAAGGCGCCAGCAAGGAATCGGTGCTGCGCTATATGGAACTGACGAACGCCGATCAGGGTATCGAGCAGATGGGGGCTGTTGTCTTTCAGCAATTGGCCAATCAGCTACGCACCCAGAACCCGGCGATTACCGATGACACGCTGCGCAGCGTGGGAGAGGCGATCAAGGCCGTCCTGTACGCCAATATCGATCAGTATAGAGAGTCGGTCATCAGGGCGATTCAGTCCGTCCTGACCGAAGAGGAGGTCCAGGCGGTCAACGCATTCTATTCCTCTGAACTGGGTCAATCCTTCAACGCAAAGCGCGCCCGCATCTCGCAGGCCGGTGCTGCGATGAACCGGGAGTGGATCGCCTCTCTGCAACCGGACCTGAACCAAGCGATTCAACAGGCCCTGGGCCAGTAGTACGGGAACGGGGAGGGAACGCCGTGATCGAAATTCATCAAATACCTGTTTTGAGCGATAACTATGTCTATCTGATCCGCGATCAGCGCAGCGGCTCGGTCGGCGTGGTCGACCCCGCCGTTGCAGAGCCTGTAATGGAAGCGGCCGGCCGTCTCGGCTGGAAGATCACGCATATCCTCAACACCCATCATCACGGCGACCATGTCGGCGGAAACAGGAAGATCAAGGCTGCGACCGGATGCGTCATTGTCGGCCCGCGCGCCGATGCAGGCCGGATACCGGGGATAGATGTGCAAGTGGGCGACGGCGATTTTTACGATTTCGGCGGCGCACGCGCGACCGTGTACGATGTTCCGGGACATACCCGCGGGCACATCGCCTTCTGGTTTGCCGAATCCACCGCCCTGTTCTGCGGCGACACCTTGTTCGCCCTCGGTTGCGGGCGGATGTTCGAGGGGAATCCGGATCAGTTCTGGACCTCGCTTTGCAAGCTGCGCGACCTGCCGGACGAGACCCGGGTTTTTTGCGCCCATGAATATACCCAGGCGAATGCCCGCTTCGCGCTGTCCGTCGATGGGGACAATGCGGCGCTGGTCGAGCGGTCGAACCGTATCGACGCGGCCCGTGCGGAGAACAAACCCACCGTTCCGTCGCTTCTGGGCGAGGAAAAGGCCACCAACCCCTTCCTGCGCGTCGACGATGCGTCGCTGGCGGCGAATGTCGGCCTGGCCGGTCATGACCCCGTCGCCGTGTTCGCCGAGGTGCGCGCGCGCAAGGACAATTTCTAGATTCTGTTAAAGTAAGGAAGACCGTTACCATGAAGCTGCATCATAACCCCGCCTCTCCCTATACGCGTAAGGTCATGCTGATCGCGCACGAGACCGGCCTGGCCGACCGGATCGAACTGATGCCAATCGTGGTGTGGGAAGAAGCCGCGCGGCTGCGGGTGGACAACCCGCTTGGCAAGATACCGGCTTTGATCCTCGACGACGGGTCCTGCCTGTTCGATTCGTCCGTGATCTGCTCCTTCCTGGACAGCCTTCACGACGGACCGAAGATGGTTCCCGACGGGGCGGACCGCTGGCGTGTCGAACGGCTGCATGCGCTGGCCCAGGGCATGACGGATGCCGCGCTGGTCCTGCGGTCCGATGTGACGCGGGAGTTGCCGGCGGACTGGTATTCGAACCGGATGCGCGACACGGTGAACAGCGCCCTGGACGAGGCGGAACGCCTGGTTCCCTCGTTCGACCGGGCCGTCGATCTCGGCACCTGCGCGCTTGGCGCCGGTCTGGGTTATCTGGATTTCCGTTTTCCCGACTTCGGCTGGCGCGACGGGCGTCCGGCGCTTGCCGCCTGGTACGAGGAGTTCGCCCGGCGTCCTTCGATGCAGGCGACATCCGCGTCCTGACCGGACCCGGTTACGTGCCCGGTACCGACGGCAACGGGGCGGCGCCGCCGCTCACCGCCGAGACCATCATCAAGGTCTTGGAGCTGAAGCGTCATCCTGAAGGCGGCTGGTACCGGGAGGTGTTTCGCGCTCCCGACGGGCCGTCGGGCCCCGGTGCGATCACCTCAATCTATTTCCTGCTCACCAGGGGCGACCGGTCGCATTGGCACCGTGTGTTGGAGTCCGACGAGGTCTGGAATTATCACGGCGGCGCGCCCTTGCTGTTGAAGCAGGCGAAACAGGGCGGGCCGGTCACGGAACTGGTGTTGGGCCTGGACATTACCGGCGGACAGCATCCGCAATGGACGATCCCCGCCGGACAGTGGCAGGCCGCAGAAAGTCTCGGTGACTGGACCCTGGTCGGCTGCAGCGTCGGACCGGCCTTCCAATTCTCAAATTTCGAATTGGCGCCGCCCGGCTGGCGTCCGGACCGGACTCAATAGGACCGCGGCAGGTCCAGCACATGTTCCGCGATATAGGAGAGGATCAGGTTGGTTGAAATCGGGGCGACCTGATAGAGTTTGGTTTCGCGGAATTTCCGTTCGATATCATACTCTTCCGCAAAGCCGAAACCGCCATGCGTCTGCACGCACATATTGGCGGCTTCCCATGCGGCGTCGGCTGCGAGCATCTTGGCCATGTTCGCTTCCTCGCCGCAGAGCTCCCCCGCTTCGAACAACGCCGCCGCCTTGTGCACCATCAGCTCCGCCGCGCGCATGGAGGCGTATGATTTTGCTATTGGGAATTGTATGCCCTGGTTCTGACCGATGGGCCGGTCGAAGACGGTGCGCTCCTTGGCGTAATCCGCCGCCTTGCGGATGAACCATTTGGCGTCGCCGATGCATTCGGCGGCGATCAGCACCCGTTCGGCATTCATGCCCGACAGGATATAGCGGAACCCCTTGCCTTCCTCGCCGATCAGATTTTCCGCGGGGACGGGGACGTCGTCGAAAAAGACTTCGGTTGTGGAATGATTCATCATGGTGCGGATCGGCTTGATCGTCAGGCCGTCCTGTTTCGCCGCCCGCATGTCCAGCAGGAAGACCGACAGGCCGTCGGTCTTTTTCGTCACCTTGTCCTTCGGCGTCGTGCGCGCCAGCAGAAGCATCAGGTCCGAATGTTCCGCCCGGCTGGTCCAGATCTTCTGGCCCGAGACGATATAGCGGTCTCCGTCGCGCCGGGCGACGGTGCGCAGGGCCGATGTGTCGGTGCCGCTTGTCGGTTCTGTGACGCCGAAAGCCTGCAGCCGCGCCTCGCCGGACGCGATCCCGGGAAGATACCGGGCCTTTTGCCCGGTGCTGCCATGCCGCAGCAGGGCGCCCATGATATACATCTGCGCATGGCAGGCGGCCCCGTTGCAGCCTTGCAGTTGGATTTCCTCCATGCTTGCGGCGGCCGCCGGCAAGGGCAGGCCCGCCCCGCCGTATTCCTCCGGGATCAGTGCGGCCAGATAGCCCGCCTCCGTCAGGGCGTTGACGAAGGTGGTGGGATAGGCGGCTTCGCGGTCCAGCGCCTGCCAATAATCGCCCGGGAACTGGCGGCAAAGTTTGGCGACTTCCTGGCGAATGTCGGCATAAGGTCCGGAAGGATCGAACATCGTGGCGTCCATCAATCTGAAAGGGTGAAAAGGGAACCACCGATTTCTTGACCGACGGCGGCGCGAAAGGCAACCATCGCGCGGTTAAAGCGGTTTGCCGTCATTCTGAATGACCTGAGATCCCTTCGCCGGCCTGCCGGGCGGGAGCCGCTGCGCGGGGGATGCAGCGCATCGGCGAGGATCGGCAACGCCCCCGGCAGGCTGACGAAGCGGCCATCTGCGCCGGCTTAGTGGGTCAGAGTGACGGCAAACCGCTGCAGAACCGACAACAGGCGCCCAAGGTCCATGCCCGATATGCCGACTGACATTGCCGAACGTTTGCGACCCTTCGGGCTGCTGTTGCGCGGCGGTTTTCATGTGGCCGAGGCGGATGGCGCGCCGCAGGGCGTGAAGACGATCCTGATGATCGGCAATGCGGGGCCGGCGATGTGGCAAGCGATGGCGGCTGGATTGGACGGGGGGCCGGACCCGATGAACCGGTGGACTGAGGAGACCGTCGGCCCAATCGCCGCGGCGGTCGGTGCGTCGGCGGTCTATCCGTTCGGGCCCCCACCCTTCTTTCCGTTTCAGCGTTGGGCGCAGCGCGCGGAGGATGTGCACCCGTCGCCGCTGGGCATCCTGATCCATCCGGACTACGGCCTCTGGCATGCTTATCGCGCGGCGCTGTGTTTTGAGATCCGGCTGGACCTGCCGTCCGCGGCGGCGCGCCCCTCCCCCTGTGCGGAGTGTGCCGAAAAACCGTGCCTGTCGACCTGTCCGGTCGGCGCATTCACGGTTGAGGACGGGTACGATGTCCCCGCCTGCGCCGCCCATTTGAGGCGGCCGGCGGGAGAGGATTGCATGCGTCTCGGTTGCCGGGCGCGGCGGGCCTGTCCGGTCGGGACAGGCTTCACCTATCTGGAGGAGCAGGCCGCCTTTCACATGGCGGCTTTCGAAGCGGCGCGCCCGGCTTGAGGTTCGGTATCGGTGTTAGAACCGGTAGCCGACGCCGATCCCGACAATCCAGGGATCCAAGTCCACATCCGCCGTGATCGCGCCGTTGTTCAGCGTGACGTCGGTATTGATGAAGACCTTTTTCACATCCAGGTTCGCCGACCAGTTGCCGGAGATTACATAGTCGATCCCCGCCTGCAGCGACAGACCGACGCTGTTGTCGTATTCGATGGCGTTCACGGTGCCGCCGGCATCGTCTTCACCGTAGAACAGGGTGTAGTTGACGCCGACGCCGAGATACGGGCTGAAACGTTTCTCCGGCATGAAGTGATATTGCGCGGAGAGCGTCGGCGGCAGCAGCCAGACATCGCCCAGATCGACATTGCCGAGGGCGGTGTTCTCTGCCGTGATCTCATGCTTTGCGGTTGCCGCGATCAGGGCGACCGCGATGTTGTCGGTGATGAAGTAGGTGAAATCCAGTTCCGGCACATATTCGTTGCTGGCGTCGATATCCCCGCCGATCACGCCGATGGAGGCGTCTTCGTCCGGGATCACCGCAATCGCGCGAAGCCGGACCTTGAAGTCCCCGGCCTGTTTCGGTTTGAAATCTTCCGCCGCAGCCGGAACGGCGAGGGCCGCCAGAACAAGCGCGCCCGCCAGGCATTTCTTGAGAATGCTCACTGAACCCCTCCTAAGGAATCGCATCTAAATGACCAGCCGGATAACCACTACCCGGATCGTCCCGGAATTAGGGCGTTCGCGTGAATAACCACATTGATGCAGATCATGATTGTCTTTGGGCTCGCAAAGGAACCGGGTTCCGGGAGGTTTTTCCGACGGATTTTTGCGATTGGTCAAATCCGGTCTCGCGCCGACGCCGCCAAGGAACGGTGGCCGCCGGCGGGAGGCCCGTCGAAAAGTGCAGAATTATTGACATATGGCCGTGGGAAATCCGACAGGAGTACCTATGTCACCCTGCAAGAACGAATTTCACAAGGCGGGGCAAATGGTCAAACGTCTCTTGGTGGGGATCGCGGGAACCCCGTCGCTACCGGCAAAAATCGAGTGCGCAATCGATATCGCGAAACGGCACCGGGCGGAAATAAGTCTTGTCTCCGTGGTGGATGTCGACCGCTTGTCGCGCGTCGGGCCGGTACCGCTGGGCGCCGGCGCCTATGCGCAGAACATGCGGGACAGCCGCATCGCGAAGAGCCATGCGCTGGACGAAAACGCGATCGGGAAATTCGAGGAAGCATGCAGACAGGCGGATGTCCCCGTCCGAACGATCCGGCGGGAGGATCAGCCCCTCGACGTGCTGGCGGCGGTGTGGCGTTATCACGACCTCTGCCTGTTGGGCGCGCGCGGCTGGTTCGATTACGGCGTCATGCCGGAACCGGAAGACGGATTGCTGAACCTGATCGCCAAAGGGGTGCGGCCGATCCTGACGGTCAGTGAGACCCCGAGAACGGTTCGGCGCGTCATGATCGCCTTCAACGGTTCCCTGCAGTCGGCCAAAGCCATGAAGCGCTTCATCCAGATGGCGCTTTGGCCCGACGTTAAAATCCATATCGTCTGCGTCGGAGAGCCGGAGACCGGTGAAAGCGCGGCCGGACTTCTGGAAGAGGCGGCGGCCTACTGCAAAATGTACGGGCACGATCCCTCTACCGAGCAGGCGGACGGCGACGTGCAGGATGCCTTGCTGGGTATGGCTGAAAGCGCCGGTGCCGACCTGATCGTGCTTGGCAGCAGCTACCGCAAGCTGCTTATGCGGCAGCGGTTCGGCCGAAACGCGCTGGGCCTGATCCAGCGTTCCGACGTCCCCTTGTTCATGTCCCACTAAGACACGCGGACCTTCGGTCCAGATCGGCTGAAAAGGTTACGGCGGCCCTCCCCACCCGCGCCGGGTGGTTTGGAATTCCGCGCGGCCGCAAGTTCGGCGCGTTTATCCGCTTACCCGGCGCCGCCGGCCTGACGGCGGCCTGCCGGCTCACGCAAGCCGTTTCCGACGCCGCCAGGAAAGCAGACCGAACCCGCCAAGCGCCGTGGCGAGGAGCGGGAGCGCGCCGGGGAGAGGGACCGGAGACAGGGTATCCGCCTCGGTGAATTCGTAGGTGACGGTTACTGTCGAAGACGTCACGGAACCAGCCGCAATGATCGGAAGCACCGTATCGGGAAGTTCCCCTAAAAACGGCCCGCTCAAACTTGCCAGCGCACTATAGGCCGAAGCGCCGAATTCAGTGCGGATGAAGGAGGACAAATCCGGGTCGGCGCTGAAGGCCGCCTGACCGGCGATGCTGAACGGTATGGTTTGAAAACCCGTGCTGGGAATACCCTCGTTGGGGTCGAAACCGTCGATCTGATAGACAATCTCGGTGTCTACGAACACGGGAGCGATATTGCTCAACGGGGAGGACGTGAATCCCGCGACAAACTGAATGGGCAAAATGTCGCCGACACCGTCCGGGCCGATATTGTTCAGATTTAGAAGAGTGTTGGTGCTTTCGATGGTGAAACCGACCGTGACCTGGTCCAACTGTCCCAATGTCGGGTCGAAGAATTCAAGTGTCGGACTGAGAAGCGCCGGATCGGTACTCGAAGGATCTAATGCCGCGGTGAAAGTTATGCTCGCGGCTGTCGCGTACCCCGAAACGGCCATTGTAAAAAGCGCCGATGCACCAAGCAGAGGTTTCCACATGATATGATCACTCCCCTATATTCGACCTATCTATTCCGTCTATTGACCTCTCACTAAAATATCAGAAGTTGATAATAAGCGTTGCGCGCGGGGGTGGTGTCAATGTGGGTCCTACATTGTTGACCTGTGTTGAAAATCCGTCGGGTTCCGGGGGTTTTGGGTAGAAAAAGGAAAAAAATCCTAGTGTGTGCCGGCTGAGTTTTTCCCCGGAACCAAGAAACGGTTAGAGAAGCGCGGCGACCCGGTCGCGCAGAACCGGCAGCAAGTCCGTCTCGAACCAGGGATTCTTCTTCTGCCAGCCGGCTGTGCGCCAGCTTGGATGCGGTGTGGGCAGAAAGCCGTTCGCCAGATGGGTTTGAAAATCCTGAACGGTCGCGGTCATGGTCTTGGCCCGCGTCTTGCCCAGATAGCGTGTCTGCGCATAGCCGCCCACCAAGAGGGTAAGCCCGATATTCGGTATGTGCGGCCAAAGGCGGTCGTGCCATTCCGGCGCGCATTCCGGGCGCGGCGGCATGTCGCCGCCCTTCGGGTCCCGGCCGGGATAACAGAAGCCCATCGGCATGATGGCGATGCGGCCTTCGTCATAGAAGGTGTCCTTGTCTATCGACAGCCAGTCGCGCAGCCGGTCGCCGCTGGCGTCGTTCCAGGGAATGCCGCTTTCATGCACCTTGGTGCCGGGGGCCTGGCCGATAATGACGATCCGCGCGCTGGGTTTCATGCGCACGATGGGCCGCGGCCCCAGCGGCAGATGTTCGGCGCACAGGGTGCAGGCCCGGACAGAGGCCAGCACGCTGTCGAGGTCGCCACCGTTCACGGCGTCTCTCCGCGCGCCAGGGTGTAGAGATGATCCGGGTGGTCGTACCAGTCCTTCATGATTTCGCCTTCATACCGCATCCCAAGCGCTTCCAAGACGCGGACCGAACCACGGTTTTGCGGATCGACCAACCCAAGAATCCGTGAGAGGCCGAACTGCGCGAACCCTGCGTCGCAGGCCGCGGCGGCGATTTCACGCGCGTACCCTTTTCCCCAAAAGGGTGTCGCCAGCCGGTAACCGATTTCCGCCTCTCCGGCGGCGCAGAGTTCCGTGCGGAACAGGCCGCAATAGCCGATCGCCGACCGGGCGGCCTTCTCCTCGACAGTCCACAATCCGAAACCCCATTCCGGGTAATGCGTGGCCGGGATCTCCCGGACCCAGTTGTCGACCCATTCTTCCGTCTTCACACCCTTACTGAACCGCATCACGTCGGCATCGCAGAAAACGGCGTATAACGGCGCGGCATCCGCGGCGATGATATGGCGCAGGATCAGCCGCTCCGTCCTTGCGACCACGGTCACCGGCCCAGCAACTCCTCCACGAAGGCGGGCACGACTTCGGTCGCCGGACCATGCCGGCATTCGTGAAACAGCGAGGCGCCCTCCGACGGTTCCAGATTCAGTTCCACCGTATGGGCGCGACCGGCCATCCGCGCCTGGGCCACGAAGCCCGCCGCCGGATAGACATTGCCGCTGGTGCCGATGGAGATGAACAGCCCGCATCGCTGCAGGGCGGCTTCGACTTCCGCCATGTAGAATGGCGTCTCTCCGAACCAGACGACATGCGGGCGCATGCCGCCCGCCGTGCCACAGTGCGGGCATGCCGAGTCCAGGTCCAGGTCGTCCCGCCACACGGAGACCCCGGCGCACTGGCCGCAGCGGGCCTTCAGCAATTCGCCATGCATGTGCAGGACGTCCCGCGATCCTCCGCGTTCGTGCAGGTCGTCGATATTCTGGGTCACCAGCATCACTTCTTCCGGCCATTCCGCCTGCAGGCGGGCGATGGCGGCGTGCGCCGCATTCGGCACGATGACGGGGTCGGTCAATCCGGCGCGGCGATGATTGTAGAAGGCGTGTACGCGGGCCGGATCGCGGCGAAAGCCCTGCGGCGTGGCGACGTCCTCCAGATCCACCTTGGCCCAGATTCCATCGGCGTCGCGAAAGGTGTCCAGGCCGGACTCCTTGGAAATGCCGGCCCCGGTCAGGATCACAATGGGTGTCGGTCCGTCCTGTCGCATGGTTCCCTTCCCGCCGTCCGCCAAGGCTGAGGGCTTGGCAAAGCCGATTCAGCCGCGTACCACCCTGGGTTAGGAACGGGTGTACGAGGGGTCGGCCATGAAAAAAGTTCTGTTCGTATGTACGGGTAATATCTGCCGTTCTCCCAGTGCGGAAGCGGTTTTTCGCGACCGGGTCGAAAAAGCCGGCCTGTCGCACCGCATCGAAACGGATTCCTGCGGCACCGAGGGTTGGCACGAAGGCGAGGCGCCGGACAACCGCGCCCAGACCACGGTGGGCAAGCGGGGCATCGATATGTCCGGCCTGCGCGCCCGGAAGCTCCGCGATACGGATTTCGAGGAATTCGACCTGCTATTGGCCATGGATTTCGGTCATTTCCGGCATCTTCACCACCGCGCGCCGGAGGCGCATAAGGAGAAAGTGAAGATGTTCCTGGAAGTGGTTGATATCGACGGGCAGACGGAAGTGCCCGACCCTTATTACGGCGGGCTGGACGAATACGAATTGGCGCTGAACCTGATCGAACCCGCCTGCGAAGCCTGGTTGCGGAAACTGTCCTGAACCGCCGATGACGCCGGCGCAACGGGAGCGGATCGAAACCGCGCTGGGCGGCGCTGTCGTGCGGACCGAGCCGTTGGCCGGCGGCTGTATCGCCGAGGTTCTGCGGGTCGATCTGATCGGCGGCGGATCTTTCGCGGTAAAGACCGGCGGGCCGCGGGACCGGTTGGATATCGAGGGGCGGTCGCTGACCGCGCTGCGGCGGGTGGGCGGTCTGCCGACGCCGCCGGTTCATCTGGCGGAGCCCGATCTTCTGGCGATGGATCTGATTGAGTCCGGCGGCGGCCTGCCGGGGGCGGTTCAGGCGGATGCCGCCGGCCATATCGCCCGGCTGCACGAAACGCGGGGGAAAGCCTTCGGTTATGACGAAGACACCCGCATCGGTCCGCTGCATCAACCCAATCCCTGGACCGAGGACTGGCGCGGCTTTTTCCGCGACCGGCGTCTGCTGCCCATGGCGCGGGCCGCGGTGGACCGGGGCCGGTTGAGTGCGGCGGACATGGCCGCTATCGACCGGCTGGCCGCGCGGTTTGACGGGTTGATCGACGAGCCGGATCATCCCTCCCTGTTGCATGGGGACCTGTGGACCGGAAATGTCCTGTCGGACGGACGGGCGATTACGGGCTTCATCGATCCTGCCATCTATTACGGGGATCCGGAAATGGATTTGGCTTTTTCCACATTGTTTGGAACATTCGACGATGCATTTTTCGGCCCCTACGCCGAACGCCGGCCCTTCGACCGCGCCGGGTTCCTGGAAGTCCGGCGGGATCTCTACAATCTTTATCCCCTCTTGGTGCATACAGTGCTTTTCGGCGGCGGGTACGGGGCGTCGGCGATGCGGACCGTGCGCCGCTTCGCAGGCTGAACCGGGACGGCGTTAGGGTGACGAGGGGGGAGCGATAGGAACCATGCGCGACAACCGGTTGCTGGAGATGCGGATTTTCCGGGCCGTGGTGGAGACCGGCGGCTTTACGCCGGCAGGACATGCGCTGGGCATCGGACAATCCTATGCCAGCCGGACGGTGGCCAGACTGGAAGCCCGGCTTGGGGTGAAGCTGCTGCACCGTTCCACCCGGGGCAACAGGATCACCGACGAGGGTCAGCAGTACTACGCCGCCTGCTGCAAGATCCTGGACTCTATAGAAGCGGCGGAATCGCAATTGACCGAAGCATCCGGCCAGGTTGCCGGCGCTCTCCGGATCAGCGCACCAATCGCCTTCGGGTCGGACCAGATAACGCCGATCCTGCCCCGCTTCATGGCGGCCAATCCCCTGGTCGATATTCATTTCTCCATGACCGACCGGCCGGTCAGCCTGATCGACGAGAATGTCGATGTGGCGGTCCGCATGGGCCGCCTGCGGGATTCCAGCCTGATGGCGCGGAAACTCTGCGACCTGCGGCGGATTGTGGTGGCCGCTCCCGCCTATATCCGGGCGCGGGGCGCGCCGCGGACGCCGAAAGATCTGGCCGGGCACAATTGTCTGATGTGGACCGGCAGCCAGGCGCATCTCAACCGCTGGCCGTTCGTGCAAGGCGGCAGGACGGTGCATATCCCGGTTTCCGGCGCCTTCCACGGCGACAACGGCATGGCCTTGTTTCAGCTTTGTCTCGCCGGGGTCGGCGTTTTGCGGGTCGCGGAACATTGGGCCCTGCCGGCCATTGCGCGGGGCGATCTGACGCCGTTGCTCGGCGATTTTCAGGCGCAGGACGATTCCGCGATCCACGCCGTCTATCTGCCCGACCGTCAGGTGTTGCCCAAACTGCGCGGTTTCGTCGACTTTCTGGCGGAGAGCTTCGCCGTCCCGCCCTGGGAGCGGGCGGCCCGCGAGGAGCATCGCCGGGAGACATGAGTGTCATTCCTGCGCGGCGGGTGCCCGCCGCCCCTGTCTGGTGTAAGCTGTACGCCGAACGACAGAACGGCCGCACGCCGTCATAGCAGGAGGAAAACCATGTCGCCCGCCGAAGCGCTTAAGAAGGAATCCGTCTATCAGCCCGACCAGAAGGGATTGATCTTCCCGGATCTGCCCGCATTCGAGACCTTCGAGGAAGAGCGCACGCACCGGAAACAGCGGTTGGTCGCCGCCTGCCGGGCCTTTGCGCAGCACAATTTCGATTTCGGTTTCGCCGGCCATATTTCGGTGCGGGACCCGGAACATACGGACCTTTACTGGACCAACCCGATGGCGGTGCATTTCTCCCAGGTGAAGATGTCGAACCTGATCCTGGCGAACCATGCGGGCGAGGTGGTGGAAGGCGACTATGCCGTCAACCAGGCGGGCTTTATCCTGCACGCCTCGGTGCATCAGGCGAACCCGGACATCGTCGCCATGTGCCACGCGCACACGCCTTATGGCACGGCCTATTGCTCGCTGGGCCGTCCGCTGGACCCGATCACCCAGGACGCCGCCTGTTTCTATGAAGACCATGCGGTGGTGAATGACGAAGGCGGCGCGGTCGCGGTTGCGAAGAACCAGGGCCTGGGCGTGGTCGAGGCCTTTAAGAACAACCGGGCGATCCTGCACCAGAATCACGGGCTGCTGACCGGCAGCCGCCACAGCGTGGACAGCGCCTGCTACTGGTTCATCGCGTTGGAGCGCGCCTGTCAGGTTCAGTTGATGGTGGACGCGGCGGCGACCAAGCCCATTCCGGTAACGCCGGAACGCGCCCGCTATTCCCGCGAACATGTCGGCAGCGAATATATCGGCTGGCTGCACTTCCAGACGATCTACGGCCAGTTGGCGGAGCAACAGCCGGATATGTTTGGGTAGGGTGAGCTTCTCAGGTTATGTCGTCCGGCGCTTTGGAGTTGGTTTCTTTGGTTCGTCAATGATGTTTTCTACAAACTCTGGTGGCGCGTCCTGCTCTGTTGGATCGGTGGAGTCTGGACTGCTACCGCCCACCGCTTGGTTTTCGATTACTAACTTCTCGTTTTCTTGCTTCCATCGTGCCGCCAAGACTCTAAGTGTTTCGTCGTAGTGCTCCGGCCTTTTCATGAAATTCTTGTCAGAAGACTCGGAAACGAAAGGTCGGAATAGATGCTTCGGGTTTTCTTCGAGGAACCTATCGATGAAGTCCTTTAGTTTGGCCCATTCCAATTGTTTCAAGTCAGTACTTAGAAGATCTTCTGATTGTACGAGTTGATCGTCATGTTTGGTGTCTATCCAAAAAATAGGATAGTGCTTACCGTCGAGAACCCCTTTAAGATGTTGGCGACCTGCATAATAGATAGGCATCGCTTTCTCTAGGGTTGGTTTCGCATTTGAGTACGCGAGAAGATAAGCAAGTTCGACATTTACTGGAAGTCGACGAGGTGTAGAGAGGCTTGTTAATCGGAACCCGGTGTCAATGGTTGGCCCGACAAAATCCCTTACGAGCTTCTGACGCAACTCAGGTTCAGAGTACCATTTATCAAGCAAGTAGTAATGGCTGAATCGTGCATCGCCAGCTCTATGGATTGTATTTACCTCGTTAGTTGCAGCCCCGGTAAAAATCATTTCATGATTGGCAATTGGAAACCCGGCAAGCCAAGCAGTTCCTTTTACGTCTAAGGAATATGGCTGATTTGCCAATTCTGTTCGGTACTCGCGTAACGATTCAACGAAGCAAGTAAGGCACGCCAGTGCTTGAGTGTGGTCTTGTTCAATGTCTTTGAAATAGAGGAGTTCATCTCCATTTGCTTTCCACAGTACCGGGGAGGAGCCAGTACTAAGCTCTAGATCATCTGCTCTTTTTTCACCAAACTCCCGCCAATTCTCAGCGAACTTAATCTCGAAGCCATGGTAAAACGACGCTATTGGCGAAAACCAACGTGAGCCCAGATCGGTAAGCGACTTTGTAGAGTCAGGCTTTTGAAGAGGGAATTCTCCTCGCTGCTTTAGTGTTGTGGAGTTTACTAAATCAACACTTAAAAATAGTCGAATGCGAGGTGCTAAAAATGTCGGCAGACCAAGTTTATCGATCATTGTTAGTTATTGCCGGTATTTAAGAAAGGGCCTTTGCACGGGTCTCCGCAGCGCTAACGGATACGCCGAACTGCCTTGCAAGTGCTGAATAATTCTTCTTGAGCTTCGTTGCTTGTTTTTTGAATTCTCGCTCTGGCATTAAGAAAGCAGCAGCAAACCAATTTGCTTCCCACTCAGTCCTATCCGAACCATACCTTTCCGCCTTGAGAACTGCGCGATCTATGCCCTCTTTCTTTAGTGGGAGCAGATAATGTAAGACGTAGTGGCCTAACTCATGTGCAATCGTAAAGCGATCACGGGCGACGGAAGTATCTTTTGCAACAAAGATGTCAAAATCGTTTTCACCACGCACAATCAAAGACCCCGAGTCGCTAGATGCGTCCCAAAAGTCTTTGTAGTAGATTTTTCCGCTAAGCCGCTCGATCACAGCGTGAATATCGGAGCCTGGCTTGAAATCCAATTGGGCGGCAACTGATTCCGCAATATGATACACAGATTCTTTTCGCAGGTTGGATGGTTCCGGGCTATTGATTTGGTCCTTGAGCATCGCTTCCATCGGCGAATCAAAAGCGCGCCGCCGAATATGACTGCGCGCAGAATTACATCTCCTTAAGCGTAGAACAATTCGTGAATCATATCAAGGCTGCAACCCTAAAAAGTTTAACGTAGTATTTTATCGCCCTAAAGTCGAGTGAAGACTCGAGATTTGCCCTTCTACCAGACCAACTCCCGCAGCGGGTATTCGGCTTCCGGCGTATAGATCGCGCCGGATTGGGAGAGGAAGCTGGAATAGAGCGTGAATTCGTGGGCTGGGAAGGCGGGGACCGACAGGTAGGAACGTTCCGCGCAATATCGGTCTACCGCCTCTATATGCGCGCCCTTCAGCCGGGCCAGGGTCACGTGCGGCATGAATTTCCGGTCTTCCGGTTCCAGCCCGGCGCGCACGCAGGCGGATTCGATCTTGCGCTGCAGATGGCGCAGGCCGTCGGATTTTTCCGCGCAGGCGACGATGCTGGTGGCTTTCTTCTTGGTGCCGAACCAGGTGACCCCTTTCAGCGCCACGTCGAACCCGTCCGCGTCGATGCGGCTGAGCGCGTCGTGCACATCCTCGGCGACATGGCCGTCTATATTGCCGACGAAACGCAGGGTGAGGTGATAGTTCTCCGGCGAAACCCAGCGCGCGCCGGGCACGCCGTTCCCAAGACTGGACAGGGTGCCGCGAACCGACAGCGGCAAACCCAGGGCGACAAACAGGCGGATCATGGCAACCTCCCGCTTCACCGTAGAAACTCAAAAAGTAGCCTACCCCGATTCACGCGCTGGCATAGCGAAAATGTCCATTCGCCGAATTTAGCCACAAATCCGCGACGCCCTTCGAACTAAGGCGGAACTCTGGTTTCGTTGTTTCTTTGCTACAATTTTCGATATTTTATTCAATCGGAAAGACGCCTTGAACGGGTAAATGAGTTGCCCCAAACTCATTCACAAGCGCTAATCGTTTCAGAAATGGGGGCCTGGCACATGCGCTTTGCACTAATTCTATATGCACTCATGAGCTTAGGTCTCCTGTCGCCTAGCGCACCTGCGGCGACCTCCATGGAATGGAGCGCGGAGAATGTCCGCCCGGCGTTTCCAAGCAGCCAAGCTCACCAACGGTACCTGCCGGCGTCGAGAGATTTCCATGAAGGTTTGACATTGGTTGCATCGAATGGCGATCACAACCGCGATCCCACAATGGTGCGCGATGCCCAGCGAATGTTGAACGAACTAGGGTTTTCGGTAGGGGCTGTCGATGGCGTTTATGGGCGCAAGACCTATCACGCAATCGTGGATTTCGAGAAAAGCCAGAAAATGCCGCTTACCGGCAATGTGACCGTGCCCTTGCTTCTGATTCTTACTGAAAAGCTGAGTAGCGCGAAAGCAAACGCCCCGATACCAAGCAGCGGCGTGCCCGGAAAACCAGCGGGTTTAGGGGTAATTCCGGCCACGCCGAAGCCTGATGGATTCTGGTCATTGGGGCATAAGACCGCTGCGTTTCAAGTGCTGGAAAGTGTAGAATCTCGTTCCAAGGGTTTGCGTTTTGGGCTTTTAACCCACAGGCACCCTTTCCGCGCCGGTCCAGGTGAATGCACATACAAAGAAGTAGACATATGGGTGTCCGGTTCCGCGCAAAGCCTGTCGCCGAAAGATGCAAACCTCGCGGCAAGCCTCACGGACGCGGCGCGGGCTCTGTCGAGCGTTTGCCCGGATCTGTCGGTCGTTTGGGTAGCGGTACGTACTGGCGGTACAGCCGATGGACCAGAGTTGGGTGGCGGTAAAGGAGGCTTGTATGTCGGTCGTCTCCACAAAGACAAACACTGGGTAGAGGATGTGTTGGTTCACCGTGCCATATCGATTCCATCGGATTGGGACGTTGGCCCGCAGCTTACCGCAGCGTGCTATCGAAACATCCGTGGGCACGATGTCAGCGAATTCGAACTCGCTGTAGAGCAATGTGAAATTGCGTTACGGCACGACCCGGGCAACACAGATCTTCTCTATCAGCTTGGGCGTCTTGAGAATCTTCGCCGCCGCTATGGTCCGGCCATTGAGTGGTTTGTGTTAGCGGCTACTGGCAACAACTCTAATGCTTATTCTATGCTGGGCCATTTCCATGAAATGGGAAAAGGTGTGGCCCGCAATCCCGCACAGGCGGCGGTATGGTATGCAAAAGCGTCGGAGAAATCCGTACCATGGGCCGCGCGCAACCTTGGCCAGATGTATGTCCAGGGTCGGGGAGTGCCTACGGATCTTCTTCAGGCGAAAAGCTGGTTCGAACGCGCAAAGGCGAACGGGGACCCGCAGGCAGTCCGAGATCTTACGACCCTGACGCATATCATTGAGGGTTCATCGGCCAATGGCCGAACCTTTTGGCAGTGCGATTGCCTGGATGTCGAAAGGTGTGGCGTCAGCCCTTTCTCTCTGGTGGTCGAAAGTCAGTCGGATTTGCCCCTACACTACGGTGCATGCCGTCCATGGCCCTAGTTCCGTTTTAGTCCACGGCGGGGGCCGGGTTTGCTTTGCGCAGGGCTTCGATGTCGTCCAGCACCTCGTCGCTCAACGTCAAGGCGGCCGAGCGGATGCAGGTATCCAATTGTTCGATGGTCGTCGCGCCGATGATGTTGGAGGTGGTGAAGGGCCGGTCGTTGACGAAGGCGAGCGCCATTTCCGTCGGGTCGAGGCCGTGTTTGCGGGCGACGCCGACATACTTGTCCGCTTCCGCCAGCGCGGTGGGCCGCAGATAGCGCGGGAAATAGTCGGGATAGAGCGTCAGCCGCGCCCCTTCCGGCCGCGCGCCGTTCGCGTATTTGCCGCTCAACACGCCCATGGCGAGCGGGGAGTAGGCGAGAAGGCCGCACTGCGCCCGCACCGAAACCTCCGCCATGCCGACCTCATAGACCCGCATTAGCAGACTGTAGGGGTTCTGAACCGACTGGATGCGCGGCAGCCCCTTGGTCTCGTGCAGTTTCAGCATCTCCATCACGCCCCAGGGGTTTTCGTTGGAAACGCCGACATGGCGCACCTTGCCGGCCTTCACCAACTCGTCCAGGGCGGAAAGGGTTTCTTCCAGGGGGATGGCGTCTTCCGTTTCCGGATGGCTGTAGTTCAGCGTGCCGAAGGTGTTGGTCGTCCGTTCCGGCCAATGGAGTTGATAAAGGTCGATATGGTCCGTCTGCAACCGTTGCAGGCTTTTATCGCAGGCTTCCAGGATCGATTGCCGGTCAAGCCGCGTTTCGTCGCCATGCAGGTGCGGGCGCGCCCAGGGGAAGCGGCTGGACCGGCCGACCACCTTGGTCGCCAGGATTACCTCTTCGCGTCGGCCCGTCTTCTTGAACCAGGTGCCGATGATCTCCTCGGTTTTGCCCCAGGTGGGCTGGGTCACCGGCACGGCGTACATTTCGGCGGTGTCCCAGAAATTCACGCCATGCTCCAGCGCGAAATCCATCTGGGCGTGGCCCTCTTCCTCGGTGTTCTGCTGACCCCAGGTCATGGTGCCCAGGCAGATCTTGCTGACGGAAAGGCCGGTCGTGCCCAGCGGTCTCATGTCCATGATGGGAAAATCCTTGAATTTTGTCGGTGGCGTCAATGCGGGAACGGCGCGGATGCGCCGGGGGAGGATTTAGGACATTTACGCGGAAAGGCAAAGCCCCGGGCGCGGTACCGTCCCGGCGGACGCCGTACATCCATGCACCGCCCGGCAATCCGGATCCGCATGCGCCGCTTTCTCTCCTCGTCCCACCGAAGCCTCAAAGCCGCGGACGGCATGCATGCCTCCTGACACCAAGCTGTCAGTATCGTTCGTCTAGTCTAAGGCCCTTAATGTTGAATACTGAGGGTGCGAAGGGGAGGGGCGTATGAGCGCGATCCATGCGCAGAAGAGAATGCGGTTTAGCGGTCTGCATCGATCTGGCGGCATCCTGTTGATGCCAAACGCCTGGGACGCGGGCAGCGCGGCGATTCTGGACAGGCTCGGTTATCCGGCGCTGGCGACCACCAGCGCCGGCTTGGCCTTTTCCCGGGGCGTGACCGATTCGACGGGCGATCTCAGTCGGGAGGATGTGCTGGAAAACGCCCGGCAGATTGTCGCCGCCACCGCGCTGCCCGTCTCCGCCGATCTGGAAAACGGGTTCGGGGACGCGCCGGAGGATTGCGCCCTCACCGTCCGAGCGGCGTTCGACGTGGGGCTGTGCGGCGGCGCGCTGGAAGACGCCACCGGCGATCCGGCGGCCCCGATCTACGATTTCGATCTGGCGGTCGCGCGCATCCGCGCGGCGGTCGCGGCGAAACCCGCACCGGATTTCATGATCACCGCGCGGTCGGAAAATTTCCTCTACGGCCGGCCGGACATGGAGGACACGATCCGCCGCCTGCAGGCGTTCGAGGCGGTGGGCGCCGACGTGCTCTATGCGCCCGGCCTGCCGGATCTGGAGAGCGTGCGCCGCGTCTGCGCCGCCGTGACCAAACCCGTGAATGTGGTGCTGGGTCTGATCGGCAGCCCCTATACGGTTCAGGAGTTGGAGGCGGCCGGCGTGCGCCGGATCAGCACCGGCGGCTCCCTCGCCCGCGCCGCGCTGGGCGGGTTCATCCGCGCGGCGGTCGAACTGCGCGATCACGGCACCACCGGCTACGCCGCCGCCGCGATCCCGGATGCGGAGGCGCAGCGGTACATGCGCGCCGCGCATACGCCTGCTGACGGCGATGAACCGCTTTGGTGTGGCGGTTAGAGCGTGTCACCTTTACTTGGAACCACTGAGACGGTCTTTGCAGCCTTTCGGTTAGGAAGGCGTTGCGCGGCGATGCTGGATGCATCGCAAGCGGCGGCTGACGCGGTCCGAAAGGCTGCAAAGACCGCCTTCGGTCGCTTTGCCGGTCAGCCGGAGGGCGTCGCCGGCCCTTGCCGATGCGCCGCATCGCCTGCAGACCGGCTCCTGCCCGGATGAACGGCAAAGCGATCTCAGTCGATTCCAAGTAAAGGTGACGCGCTCTAATTAATGCGCTTCCCGCCAGTTATCGGCGATGCCGGCCTCCACCTCCAGCGGTACGCCGAGTGATCGGGCGGGGCCTGCGGCGGCTTCCATGACGCCTTTGATCAAAGGCACGGCCTTGTCCGTCAGAGCTTCCGGCGCTTCGAAAATCAGTTCGTCATGGACCTGGAGGAGCATGCGGACCTCTTCCAGTCCGGCGGCATTCAGCGCCGGGGGAATGCGGATCATGGCGCGCTTGATGATGTCGGCGGCGGTGCCCTGAATCGGCGCGTTGATCGCCTGGCGTTCCGCGTAGCCCCGGCGCATCGGGTTCTTGTCGTTGATGCCGCCCAGATGAATGCGGCGGCCGAACAAGGTCTCGACATACCCTTTCTCGCGGCAGCCCTCTATCGTCTCGTCCATATAGGTGCGGATGCCGGGGAACTTTTCGAAATACTGGTCGATGAAGGCCTTGGCCTCGCCGCGCGCCACGCCGATCTGGTTGGCCAGCCCGAAGGCGGAAATGCCGTAGATGATGCCGAAATTGATCGCCTTGGCCTTGCGCCGCGTTTCCGGGTCCATCTCCGCCAAGGGAACGCCGAAGACTTCCGACGCGGTCATCGCGTGAATGTCCAACCCATCCTGAAAGGCCTGTTTCAAGGCCGCAATGCCGGCCATCTCCGCCACCAGCCGCAATTCAATCTGGCTGTAATCGAGGCTGATCAGCTTGTTCCCCGGCGCGGCGACGAAGGCTTCGCGGATGCGCCTGCCTTCCGCGGTGCGGATCGGGATGTTCTGCAGATTGGGATCGGTGGAGCTTAGGCGTCCGGTCTGCGCACCGACCATCGAATAGGATGTGTGCACCCGCCGGGTCTTCGGATTGATCTGGGTTATCAGCGCGTCGGTATAGGTGCTTTTCAATTTCGACAGCCCGCGCCAGTCGAGCACCTTCTGCACGATGGGGTTCTCCACCGCCAGCGGCTCCAGGACGCCCGAATCCGTGGAATAGCTGCCGGACTTGGTCTTCTTGCCGCCTTGCAGGCCCAACCTGTCGAACAGGATCTCCCCCAACTGTTTGGGCGAGCCGACATTGAAGCTCTCGCCCGCCAGACTGTGGATTTCGCCTTCCAGGTCGGCGATGCGCTGGGCGAATTCCGCGCTCATCTCCTTCAGTGCGGTCGGATCGACCAGAATGCCTTCGCGCTCCATCGCGCTCAGCACGGGGGCGAGCGGGCGTTCGATGGTCTCGTAAACGGTGGCCATGCCGTCTTCCAGAAGCCGGGGTTTCAGCACCCGGTGCAGGCGCAGGGTCACGTCCGCATCCTCCGCCGCATAGGCCAGCGCCTTGTCCAACGGCACCAGATCGAAGGTGATCTGCGCCTTGCCCTTGCCCGCCACCTCTTCGAATTTCATGGTCTTCATGCCCAGATGCAGGTCCGCCAGTTCGTCCATGCCGTGGCCGTGCGCGCCGCCGTCGACGGCGAAGGACATCAGCATCGTATCGTCCAGCGGCGCGACCGTGACCCCATAGCGGCCCAGGATCGACAGATCGTATTTCAGGTTCTGGCCGACTTTCAGGATCGAGGGGTCGGCCAGAACCGGCTTCAGGATTTCCAGCGCCCGGTCCATGGGAATCTGCTCGATGGGCGCCGCCCCACCGCTGTCGGACAACAGGTCGCCCGCGTCCGCATGACGATGGGCCAGCGGGATGTAGCATGCTTTACCAGGTTCTGTGGAAAGACAGATGCCGACAAGCTCCGCCTGCATGGAATCAAGGCCGGTGGTTTCCGTGTCGACGGCAAGGATGCCGGTTTTATAGGCCGCATCGACCCAGGCTTTCAGCGCACTCTCTTCTTGAACCAGTGTGTAATCGGCTTCCGCCGGGGTGGGCGCGGATTGCGCCGAGGCGGCCTCGGCATCCGCCTCGCTCTGGAACCGGGCCACCAGACGCTTGAACTCCATCGCCTTCAGGAAATCCATCATCTTGTCCTGGTCTAGCGGCTGGCGCTTCAGATCGGACAGGGGCGTCTCCACCGGCACATCCTGTTTCAGCCGGACCAACTCGCGCGAGATGCGCGCCATCTCCGCATGATCCTGCAGGTTCTGACGGCGCTTGGGTTGCTTGATTTCTCCCGCGCGGTCCAACAGCGTATCCAGATCCCCATATTCCGTAATAAGCTGGGCGGCGGTCTTCAGGCCGATGCCCGGCACGCCTGGCACGTTGTCGGTGGAATCGCCGGCCAGCGACTGAACATCCACCACCTTTTCCGGCGGCACACCGAATTTCTCCACCACCTCGTCATGCTTGATGGTGCGGTTTTTCATCGGATCCCACATCTCGATGCCGCCGTCCACCAGTTGCATCAGATCCTTGTCGGAAGAGACGATGGTGACCTTGGCGCCCAGCGCCACCGCCTGTTTGGCGTAGGTGGCGATCAGGTCGTCGGCCTCGAACCCTTCCATTTCCAGACAGGGCAGGTTGAAGGCCAGCGTCGCCTCCCGAATCAGGGAGAATTGCGGGATCAGTTCCTCCGGCGCGTCGGGCCGGTGGCCCTTGTAGTCCGGATAGATCTCGTTACGGAAGTTTTCGCGCTTGGCGTCGAAAATCACCGCGATATGGTCCGCGTCCGTCTGCTCCACCAGGCTGAGGATCATCGAGGAGAAGCCCATCACCGCATTCGTCGGGGTGCCGTCCGACCGGTTCATCGGCGGCAGGGCGAAAAAGGCGCGGAAGATATAGGCGGAGCCGTCGATCAGATAGAGGTGTCGGGGGGCGTCGTCGGTCATGGAAACAGGGTCCTGCGGATGGTTCCGGGTGGGGTGGCCGCAGTATGCCGGGGCGGACCTGGAACGGAAAGGGCGGGACGCATCTTCGCCGTTACTGAGTACGGGAATATGCTATAGTGACTGGCTTTTCCGTTCAGGTTTTTTCATTGTTGGAACTTTGATGTAAGGGGGCATCGGTACTCCGAGGCGCGTTGGCGGGCCCGAAGGCCGCCGTCTTTGGAACCGGGTGGGTCTGCATGGTTGCAGTGGAGGACAGTCCCGATAGGGAAGGGGAAAGACACCCCATGCTGCAGGCGTCGGCCATCGAGAACCCACGCGTTGCGCGCTTCTATCGTCACTGGCTGAGCATGCGGAACGGTCGGCCGATGCCGGCGCGGTCCGATGTCGACCCGACGGATTTTCCCTATGCTCTGGGTAATGCCTTCATGGTTGAGGTCGACCATCAGGATGCCTTGCCGCGGTTTCGTTTCCGTCTGGCTGGAACCCTGATGGTAGAGGTGCATAAGAAGGAACTGGGCGGACTTTGGCTGGATGACGTTTTCCACGATTTCGGACCGGAGTCGGCGATCAATGGGGACTACTTCCGGGTCGTATCCACACGGAAACCCGCCTATTACGCCGGAAAGCCCAGCCTCCGCCTGGAACATCAGGACCGGATAGAACGCCTGCTGATGCCGCTTGGGGACCAGGACGACCGCGTCGATATGATCCTTGCAATGGTTGTGTATTACGACCGGAAAGGCGTCGAAACCTACCTCTGAGAAGGTGCGGTCCCACCCCGCAGCCCGTTTCCGTCCCGGACGCGGCCGATCCGAATGCAAACCGCCTTGGACGGGCGTGCAGGGTCGTATTTTCACCCCGGGAGGGCTGCGCTTGCGTTATAACATATCATATGATTAATCCGCAGTCCGTTTGAGAGATTGGAGTGCTTCGGTGAGCAACAGGCAGCGCCAGCCGGTCAAAGGCGGCCGCGTCCCGGGTTTGGACAAAGACCCGCTTATCACGCTGCACCGGGCCAGCGCCCGTCACGGTGACAAGTGGCTCGTGCGGGGTGTCGATCTTTCCGTGCGGCGCGGCGAAATCGTCACTCTGATCGGCCCCAACGGATCGGGAAAGTCGACCACCGCGAAGATGGCGCTGGGCATCCTGAAACCCGACGAGGGGACGGCGCATCGGTCGGACGGCGTTAAGGTCGGCTATGTGCCGCAGACCTTGGCGATAGACTGGACCGTGCCCCTGTCGGTGGACCGTTTCATGCATCTGACCGGGCGGTTGAGCCGGGCGGAGACGGCGACGGCGCTCGACCGGGTTGGGATCGCGCATTTGGCCGACGCCGAAGTCAGACATCTTTCCGGGGGTGAGTTTCAAAAAGCGTTGCTGGCCCGCGCCATCGCGCGCAAGCCGGATCTTCTGGTATTGGACGAGCCGGTCCAGGGCGTCGATTTCAATGGTCAGATCGCCCTGTACCGTCTGATTTCAGAAATCCGCGATCAGTTGGACTGCGGCATTCTGATGATCTCTCACGATCTTCACGTGGTGATGGCGGCCACCGATTCGGTCGTTTGCCTGAACGGTCACGTCTGTTGCAGCGGCGCACCCAGTGTGGTGGCGGAAAACCCGGCCTACCGCGCACTGTTCGGGTCGGCGGCGGCATCCGCGATTGCCGTATACGAACATCAACACGACCACACCCACCTTCCGGACGGCCGGGTTCTGCATACCGATGGGTCGATCACCGATCATTGTCATCCGGATGACGGGCACCATCACGGAAGCGTGGACGAAGGCGGGGAAGACGGCCGCGCGGAAAATTCTCCTACAAGCCCGGCGGATCGCCATGTTTGATGATTTCTTCACCCGGGCGCTGATCGCCGGTATAGGCGTGGCCCTGGTCGCGGGTCCGTTGGGCTGTTTCATCGTCTGGCGGCGGATGGCCTATTTCGGCGATACGCTTGCGCATGCCGCCTTGCTCGGCGTCGCGATTGCTTTCCTGTTCGATGTGAACATTCCTTTGGCGGTCTTTGCCGTTTCCGCCCTGATTTCCCTGGCCCTGCTGGTGCTGCAGCGGCGGGCGGCGCTGTCTTCGGATGCTATATTGGGCCTGTTGTCCCATTCCACCCTTGCGGTGGGTCTTGTGTGCCTGGCTTTCATGACATGGGTCCGGGTCGATCTGATGGGCTTTCTGTTCGGCGACATCCTGGCGGTCTCTACAGGCGATATCGTTCTGATCTATGCGGGCGGCGCGGTCGTGTTGGGGCTGTTGATCGCGATCTGGCGGCCCCTGTTCGCGGCGACGGTAAACCGGGAATTGGCCGAGGCGGAAGGGTTGGAGCCGGACCGGGCCAACTTGATCTTCATGCTTCTGATGGCGGCGGTGATCGCAATCGCCATGAAGATCGTCGGCGTGCTGCTGATCACGGCCTTGCTGATCATTCCGGTGGCGGCGGCGCGCCGATTGTCGAGCGGCCCGGAACAAATGGCCGTCGTCGCCGCTGCCATCGGGGTCGCTTCGGTGATTGCGGGTCTTTATGGGTCGCTTGAATGGGACACGCCGTCCGGCCCGTCCATCGTGGTCGCGGCGATGGTTTTCTTCCTGATCGGTTTGCTGCCGCTGGCCGGCCTGCTACGATCCAAGCCGCCGCAGGAACGCCGGGGATAGAGAGATGGCCGACCAGCAGACAGCCGCCCTAACGAAAAACCAGTCGCTTGTGCTCGACGCGCTGACGGCGGCCGACGGTCCGCTCAGCGCATACGATATCCTGGATGCGCTGCGGGACAGCGGTTTCCGCGCGCCGCCGCAGGTCTACCGGGCGCTCGACAAACTGATCGGAGTGGGGCTTGTCCACCGGATCGAGAGCCTGAACGCCTTCGTGGCGTGCAGCCATCCCGAAGAGGATAATCACGCCAGCACCGCCTTCGCCATCTGCGATCAGTGCAACAGCGTCTTCGAATTCGACGATCAAGGCGTGATGGAACGGCTGCGGGGCTGGGCCGACCGGGAAAAGGCCCAATTGAAGAAGGCGACCATCGAACTGACCGTCACCTGCGGCAAGTGCGCCGCCTGACGCGCGGTCCGCGGGACCGGACGGGGCGGGCTGGCCCTCCCGGTCGAATCCTCGGTACCCTGTTCCGGCATCTGGGACAGTCTTGGAAAGGGGCCGGCCATGATCCTCACCGCACCCAACAAATCGCCGGTTGTTGAGAAAGACGGGCCTGTCCTGGTCGAACTGGTCCGCCAGCTTTTGCAACGATACCCGGACGAATTCCTTCAGATCCCCTTCATCCGGACCACGCTGGCCACGATGAAGATCGATTCATTGGGCGACGATGCCTTTCAGCTCGGCGACGTGGACGATCCGTCGGCCCTGATCGAGAACGCGGTCTCCTACAATATGAAAGGCCTGGTCGGGAAAGTCTCGCTGTTCCGCCCCTCCATTCTGATCATGCCCTTGCGCAGTATCGACGCCGTCGCGGAAAATCTGAAAAAGCTGAAAGTGCTGTCTGTCGGACCCCGGACCGAAGCGGAAATCTACACGCTCGTCGCCTGCGGTTTCGAGCCTGACAATATCCGGGGGCTCGATCTGATTTCCTATTCCGATTTCGTCGATGCGGGCGATATGCACGCCATGCCTTATGAGGACGACAGTTTCGACGTGATCGTGCTTGGCTGGGTGTTGGCCTATTCCAACGATCAGAAGAAGGCCGCGGCGGAAGTCTTACGGGTCCTGCGGCCAGGCGGCGTCGTGGCCGTGGGGTGCGAATATACCAACCTCTCGAACGAGGAATTGCGCGCCCAGGACGCCGATGTGGCCGAAGCCCCCAAATTCAAGACCACGCAGCAAATCCTGACTCTGTTCGAACCGGCGGTCGATGAGATTTATTTCCGGCACGACATCGCGCCGTCGCGTCGGGAAAAACCCGGAAGCCTGATGACGATTTTCCGGACGGCGCCCGACGACAGGGCGTCGGACGGCGGATAACGGCAGGTCCCCCTGAAACTCAGTGGTGGTCGTCGGTCGCTGCGCCCGGCTTCAGGGTGACCTGCCGTTATCCGCCGTCCGACGCCCTGTCGTCGGGCGCCGTCCGGAAAATCGTCATCAGGCTTCCGGGTTTT
>JANQIT010000160.1 GCA_028282025.1 Hwanghaeella sp.
TGGCGTTGCCGCCGACCCCGGCGCCGTGCTGATAGGGAAAGACGCCGTGGCGCGACAGGAAGGGCGTCGCCGTATAGGTCCCTTGGTAGAACCGGGCCCGGTCGACCGCCATGCAGGCGGCCCAGCCGATCTCCAAGGTGCCCAGCAGATTGTCGGCCGAGACAAGGTCCAGATTGTCGGCCGACGAATGGTATTCGACGTAGCCGTCTTCCGTGCTGGACCCGGCGCGGGTGATGTTGGCGATGGGCAGGTCGACGCCGATGGAATTGAAGTGCATCGGGTCCGAGCCGCCGAAGATATTGAACTTCTTGGAATTGATCTCCTGGCCGCAGAGCTCCATGGCGTGATGGGCGGCCCGGTCAAAAATGGAACTGTCGCGCTTGGTCCGGTCGACCCGCACCGGCTTGTCATCGCCGCAGATGCCGAACTGATAGCCGCCGATGGTTTTCTTCAGGCGCTCCGGATACTTGTCGATATAGGTGATGGGGCCGATGGTCTCGGGCCAGATGACCAGGCGGTAGGAGTAATGCCGGTTGGGCACCTGTTCCAACAGCTTGAACAGTTCCGTCGCGACGACACAGCCGGACAGGTTGTCGTTGGCGCCCCGGGGGTGGCAGAGGTAGCTGGAGATCAGGATTTCCTCTTCGACCGCGCCCGGCAGGTAGTATTCGCCCATGCGGAGCTGGCCCGCGAAATGCTCCGTGTCGATGTTGACCTTGTAGGTCCCGGGCTTGAGGCGCTGGAGCATGTTGTCCGGCATGCAAAGTCCCCAGGCGTCGCGGAAGTAGGCCTGGCGGAGCGGCGTCGCGTCGGGCAGGTAGGGCATGGTGACCACATGTTCCAGCAATTCGTCCCTGTCGACCGCGCCCTTGAACGGCTGGGAATAGATCCAGACGCAATAGGGTTCCTTTTCGAAATCCAGGATTCGATTGCCGTCCGGATCTTCGACCCAGACCTCGTTGACCTTGAATTCCCGCGGGATGATCCAGTCGAGGACTTCCTCGCCCGTGGGGAATTCGACGATGTTCAGGGGCAGACGCTTTTGCAGGATTTGCAGTGATTTCAAAAAGCCGGGACCGCAGAGCGCGCGGTATTCGGGGAACAACTCCCGCATCATGTCCCACATGGCGTCGCGGTTCTCGGGCCCCGGCGGGTTGAGGCCGGAAAACGTCGTTTGCCAATCTTCGATGCCGCGCATGTTGGTTGCTCCCCGTTGGTTCGCCGGGACCCGCGCCGTCAGTTCACCGGCGCCAGATAATAGCCCGTGTCGTAGCCCTCAAGATAGGTCTCGCAAAGCCGCTTGTTGGAGGACTGGAACCGTTGCAGAAGCCGGGTCCGGTCCGCTTCGTCCATGATCGAATGGGGGTCGCCGGGGGCCTTGGGCACGTTGGCCTCGAACCAATTGGCCAGGCCATGGGCCTCGTCCCGGGTCAGCAACTGGTTGGCCAGGCGCTGGATTTCCAGGGCCCGGGTCGACAGGCTCGGGTTGATGGTGGGCACGTTTTCGAAGTTGATCTTCGCATTGATCCCGATGACGCGCAGCACCGCTTCGAAGAAGCTGGCGTCGTCGCCGGTCTGCAGGACCGGACGTTCGAACGGCAGGACGGTGACGTTGTCGCGACCGAAGGCCGTGGCGTAGGTATCGGCGACGGCGGCCCAGTCCAGGTTGTCCAACTCTATAGCACCCAGAAACTCGGAAAAGGCGCGGGTTTCCCAGCGCTTGATCAGTTGATTGTAGAGGGATTCCAAGAACGTGTCCTGGCGCCGCACCAGGATGACGATCTTCACGTCGAAGCCTTCGGTCAGGTGCCGGATCAGGGCGCAACTGGCATCGCAGCGGTTTCGGCTGCCCTTTTCCCAGTGGACGCCGAAGATGTTTTCCTGGGTCAGGAAGATGTTGTCCTCGGCAACGGTCTTCAGCGGCGCGAAATGCTCCGCCCGGAAATCATGCCAATCCGCTTCCCGAAATTCTTCGACGGGCGTCAGGGGGCCCAGGGCCATGCAGACCTCGGGCGCGTATTTGATGTTGTACTGGCCGAAGACCTGGTGCATCGCCGGCTCGTTGAACAGCGCCTGGATCAGGGTTGAGCCGCAGCGCCCGGAACCGACGTGGAAATGAATGGTTTTCATGGTCCGCTTCGGGTTCCCTTGGCGCCGTCGTCCGCGGCCCGCGCATGCGGTGTCATAAGGCGATCGGCAATGATCTATGCCGTCCAGTTTAAGATCACGTTAATCTTAACCGCCGTAGGATGCCGCGCCCTTGCCAGAACGGCGCGGGACAGCAGGACAGAACGGGATGCCAGCCATGAGCGACGACAAGAGTTACCTGGACTACACCTCGGACACCGAGGGCATGTCCCTTTACCTGAAGAACCAGGAAAAATTCGTCGAGGAGCCGCGGGAATCGGACAAGATCCTGCTTGAGCTAATCGACAAGGCCGTCGCCGAAATGGGCAAGCCCAACGCGCGTCTGTTGGACGCCGGCTGCTCGACCAGCAGCTTCATCAACCATGTGGCGGTTGCGTTCCCCGACCTGGTGCTCACCGGGATCGACATCGCGCCCAGTGTGATCGAGAGCAACCGCGCCAATCCGGCGCTGAAGGGCATCGAATTCAGGGAAGTCGACATGACCGACATGCGGTTCGACGAACCGTTCGACATCGTTGTCTGTAATCGGTCGATGATGTTCTTCGCTCCGGAGCTGTTCGATACGGTTGTCCAGAACATCGCCCGGGTGATCCGGCCGGGCGGTCGCTGGATCATGTTGGACTACATGAACCCCTTCGAACAGGAATTGATCATCGACGATTTTTCTGTCTGGTATCCGGAGGGCAACCGCCTGCACATGCGGAGCTACAAGACCCATCGGGAAAGCCTGGCCCGTGCCGGATTTGATGAACCGGTGTTTACGCCCTTCGAAATTCCGGTCGATATGCCGAAGCATCCGGATCCATCGCAAATCTATACCCATACGATCAAGACCGAAGACGGCCGCCGCCTGCAGATGCGCGGCGCGATCTACCAGCCTTGGTGCTTTTTAGAGGCGTCGATTCCCGCCTGACCGGGGCGCTTGGCCATCATACAACCGCCGGCCTCGATAAGAGGCGCGGACCCGGGTCATTCTCCCGGTGGGGCGGTTTCCTGTTGTTCCTTGGCCACGGTCGCTTCTTCGATCTCGCGCATTTTCTGCTCGAACAGGGCGAGGGTGTCCGTTTCGTGGCGAATCAGCTTCTGCGCCGCCTTGAGGGTCTTGTATTGGGTGCCGTTTTCCATTTGATGCAGGATTTCGTCGACGATTTCCCGCGCGCTCGGGGCGGCAGCGACATAGTCGGCCATGAGTTGCCGGCAATCGGCCAGATATTGCTCCGCCTGATCGGGGAAAATATAGGCGCATTGCAGGGCATAGTAGACGCGGGACGATGGCGTCAGGCTCTCCGTTTCCGACAGGATGTCCTGCTCGCGCAGGATCGAGGCCTCGTTATGGACCAGAAGCTTGGCGTTGGAACCGACGTTTTCGATCACCGTGCCGTTGATGATCATTTTGTCGCCGGCCTTGAAATCGAGTTTCAGTGGCATGAGCCGGATATCCTCCTGGCCCGGGCGCCGCCGCGCGGGCGTATCGAACCATGACCTTGCGTTACGCCATATATGGTCTTGCTTGACCGTTATTGTTAGCCCATTCGGGCCGTTCTCGGCCAGCCCATGACTGGGGGATGACCGGAAAATCGCCGACATGCGCGATGGACAAGGCCAATCGACCCGTTTTTGTGCGCGGCAGCTGCGGTTTCGGGCGAGCAAAACCGCCCGACGATTCGCCCCGGTCATGGCCCGTAGCGGTCGGCAATGGCACCGGTTTCTGCCGATTTTCCGGAAATTTTCTTTGACAGGGGCCTTGGACGCGCGTATAAGCAATCAGTTCGCCGTGCGAGAAGGTGCGGTGAATGTTGCCCAAGAATGGGCGCCACACATTAAACAGGGGCTTCAGTCCCGGCTTCAGAACGGAGTTTGAAAAATGTCTGACGTAACCCTATCGGCAGCCGTGCGCGGCTCGCTTCTCTCTCTCCAAAACACGACCGATCTCATTGACCGGACGAACAGCCGTTTGTCCTCCGGTCTTCGTGTCGCCAGCCCGACCGACGAT
>JANQIT010000167.1 GCA_028282025.1 Hwanghaeella sp.
AGATGCACGACAGGATCGCGAAAACATAGGCCTGGATAACCGCGATCATGAATTCCAGGGCCGTGATCGCGACCAAACCGGCCAGCGGAATGATGCCGAACACGCCCAGTGCGACGACAAATCCGCCAATGACTTTCAGGATGACGTGGCCGACCGTCATGTTCGCGAACAGACGAACGCTCAGGCTGATCGGACGCGACAGATAGGAAACCAGTTCGATCGGGATCAGGATCACGGCGGTCCACAGCGGCGCTCCATGCGGGAAGAACAGGGAGCAGAATTTGAACCCGTGCTTGGCGATCCCGATGATCGTCACGGCCACGAAGATGATCGTCGCCATTGCGAAGGTGACGGCGATATGACTGGTGAAGGTGAAACTGCCCGGAATCATGCCCAGCAGGTTGCCGAACAGCACGAAGATGAACAGTGTGAAAATGAACGGGAAATACGGCTGGCCGCCGCTGCCCACATTGTCGCGCACCATGTTGGCGACCGCGCCGTAGAGCATCTCTGCCAGCATCTGTCCCCGTGTCGGGATGGTGCCGCGGGCCCGCATCGTCATCGTCAGGAACAGGGTCGCCACGATAACGGCGATCACCATCCAGAGCGAGGAATTGGTGAAGGATACGTCGATCCCGGCGACATCGATCTCGACAAGGCGCTCGATGCGGAACTGTTGAAGCGGATCAGCAGCCAAAACTAAACCCCCGGTTCGTTAACCGATCGGTTCCCGTTTTCGGAAACCGGCCGCCGACTGGCCCAACAGACCGCCCGACGGCGTTGCAACTCTCACTCGGAGACCGGCGCACCGACAAGGGAAACGCGGCGTTATCCGCCGTTTTCCCTCTTCCGTGCGGCCTCTTCCTCCGCCCTTTTTCGCGCGGCCTCAAGCTGATTGGCCGTTCGCACGACATTCAGCAGGCCGGCGCAGAACCCCAGGATCGTGAACAGCAGCAAAAGCCAGGGCTTGGTGCCCAGGGTGCTGTCCAGATACCAGCCGATCCCGACGCCGACGGCCACGCCGGCAACCAGATCGACGGCGATCCGAAGACCAACGCCAACTCCGGCCATGTTCCGCGGCTCTGACTGTCCAGGCTGTTTCGGTTCGATCTTTTCGCGCGCCTTTTTCAAACGCCGATCAAGATCGCCTTTTGATGAAACAGGATCTGGGGAGCCCATCCACGTCCCTTGCCGAAGTCGCGGCGAAAATAGGGGGGCGGTTTGGGGGCGTCAAGCAGGATTCGCGCGGCTTTAAGGGGTTTTATGGACCGATTTGCCGCACTGCAAAAATATTCCGGGCCGAAGCGCACGAAACATGGCGGAAATCGCCGTGCGGCGGACCCTTTGCAACCCTCCGCCCGGCGGGGGTTACGCGGACTCCCGCAATTGGGTCGCTTCGCGCAGATCCACCGACACCAACTGGCTGATTCCCCGTTCCGCCATGGTCACGCCGAACAGCCGGTCCACCCGGGCCATGGTCATCCGGTGGTGGGTGACGACCAGGAAGCGGGTCTTGCCCGCATGCGCGATTTCATCCAGCAGCGTGCAGAATCGGTCGACGTTACTGTCGTCAAGCGGCGCGTCCACCTCGTCCAGCACGCAAATCGGGGCCGGGTTGGTCAGGAACACGCCGAACAGCAGGGACAACGCGGTTAGGGCCTGTTCGCCGCCGGACAGAAGCGACATCACCTGCATCCGTTTGCCCGGCGGGCTGGCCATGATCTCCAGGCCGGATTGCAGCGGATCGTCCGCTTCGGTCAGGGTCAGGTGCGCCTCTCCGCCGCCGAACAGACGCACGAAGAGGTCGCTGAAATGGGCGTTAACCTGCTCGAAGGCCGCCAGCAGGCGTTCGCGGCCTTCCCGGTTCAGGGCGTTGATGCCCTGGCGCAAGCGTCCGATTGCGGCCAGCAGATCCTCGCGCTCCGTATGCATGGAGGCGATCTGCTCTTCCAGCTCGGTGGCCTCCTGCTCCGCGCGCAGGTTGACCGCGCCCATATTCTCGCGTTCGCGGGTCAGCCGCTCCAGCTTGCGCTCGACATCCTCGCGGGAGGGGAGTTCCTCGTCCTCGGCGATGCCGCCGGCTTCCAGGACCCCTTCGGGGCGGCAGTTCAATTGCTCCGCGATCCGCTCTCGGATGGTCTCGGCAGCCTGTCCGGCCTGTTCCACCTCGGCCTCGCGCCGCACCCGGTCTTCCCGCGCGGTGGCCAGGGCGGCGTCCGATTCCCGCAGCGCCTTGTCGGAAGATTGCTGATTCTTCTCGCCTTCCGCCAGACTGTCGGCCGCGGTGTTCCGTTTCGCTTCGGCGACGACGATCTTGTCGTTCAGGCCGCCGATCTGCCCGCGGATTTCCTCCGGCCGGTTTTCCAGCGACGCGCGTTCTTCTTCCGCCTGGCCCGCCCGGTCGGCCAGCGCCGTCATCCGGCCTTCGGCCCCATCCATGCGGCCCTGCCAGGACCGGCGTTCCTGTTCGATGGCCTGCAGACGCTGCGCCCGCCCGGCGGCTTCCCGTTGCAGACGGTCGACCGCGCCGCGCTTGTTCAAGAGGTCCGACCGCAACTCGGCGACCGTGGCGCGCAGGCCGTTGATCCGCTCCCGCGCTTCCAGCGGGTCCTCCAGCACGGCCAGCGCCTGTTCCGCGCCTTGAATGCTGCCTTCGGCTTCCTGCACGTCGGCGGTGGCGCGTTCCCGGTTCTCGGCGATCCCTTCCAGGCGGGAGCGGATGTCCGCCGCCTTGCCGGCCAGGGCGGAATAAGCCTGCCGCGACTGGTTCAGCGCCGTGAAAGCGTCCTGCAGGCTGCCGGACGCCGCCCGTTCCGCCGCCGCCGCCTGTTCCGCCGCCGCGACCGCGGCCTCGGTCTGGCTGCGCAGTTCCGCAAGATTGCTTTCGGTGGTGCGCCCGGCCTCCTCAACCCGCGCTTCGGCGGCTGTTCTGGCCTCTTCAAGTTTGGCGTCGGCCGACTGCCGGGTTTCCGCCAGTTCCTTGTCCAGAACCGCAAAACCATCGCGGCATTCGGCCAGCCGATTGCGTTGTTCCAGCCGCTTCGCCGCCGCGGTGGGCGCACCCGCCGCAATCGTATAGCCGTCCCAGCGCCACAGGCCGCCATCCTTGGAGACCAGACGTTGGCCGGGCCCCAGCTCCGCCTGCAAGCGCGCGCCGGCCGCGCCGTCCTCGACCACGCCGATATGGGTCAGCCTGCGGGACAACACCCCGGGACCATCGACGAATTTGCTGAGCGGCGTCGCGGCAGACGGCAGACCGGCGGTTCCCGGCAATGGGTCCAGCGCCGTCCAGTGGATCTGGCCTTCGTCGCTTTCCGGCGCGTCCAACTCCTCGCCGAAGGCCGCGCCCAGGGCGGTTTCGTATCCCGGGGCGACCGACAGGGCGTCGATCAGCGGGCGCACCGTATCGTCCATGGAGGCGTCGCCGGCTTCCAGCAGGGCGGACAAGGCGTTGATTTCCGCCTCCAGCGACTGATGCCGCTGTTCCAGCGTGCGAATCGTGTCGCGGGCGGTGCGCTCCGCCGCTTCCACCGCTTCGCGAGCGTCGCTCTGGACTTGGTTCAGATGATCGCGCGCCAGGCGCTCGGATTCCTGCAGGGCTTCCCGCGCGGCGGTTTCGCGCTGGCGCATTTCCGCCAAGGTAGCTTCCGCCTGCGTGGCCTTCTCGCGCTCGGTCTCCACCGCCTGTTCGCAATCGGCGATTCTGGCTTCGGCGGCTTCGATCTCGCCCAGGCTCTCGGTCTCCGCGCGCAGAGCCTCTTCCTGCTGGTTCAAGGTGGTGAGGCGTTGCGACAGGGAGGCGGCCCGCTGCCGGCTTTCGGCGATCTGGCGCTGCAGGGCGCTGCGCTGGGCCTCGACCCCCGCGGTCTGCTCGGTCAGTTCGGCCAGATTGCTTTCCTGCTGCTCGACCGCGGCGGCGGCGCTCTCCGCATCCGTCTGCGCGGCGGACAGCGTTTCCGTCTCGTTGGTGCGGTCGGCCTCGATCTGCTCAGCCTCGCCCGCCAGCCGTTCCAGCGCCTGTTTCGCGTCGTCGAACAGCGCGCCCTCGCGGTCCCGGTCCGCTGCGATCTGTTGCAGCCGCTGGGCCAGTGCTTCACGCGCGGCTTCGATCCGGGCCTGTTCGCTTTCCAACTCCCGCACCGCAAGCTGCAAGCGTTGCAGTTCCGCCGCCGCTTCCGCGTCGGCCTGGCGCAGGTCCGGCAGCACGGTCGCCGCGTCCGCCTGTTCCTTCGCCGCCGACGCGCCTTCCTGCGCGCGCTGACGCACAATCTCTTCCGCGGCGGTCAGGCGTTCGCGCGCTTCGGTCATCGCTTGTTCCGCGTGTTTCCAGCGCAGATGCAGCAGGATCGCTTCATGCCGCCGGATATGATCGGACAGACGGCGGTAGCGGTTCGCCTGACGGGCCTGGCGTTGCAGACCGTTATGCTGGTTTTCCAGCGCCCCGATCACATCATCCAGGCGTTCCAGATTGGTTTCGGCGGCGCGCAGGCGCAGTTCCGCCTCATGCCGGCGCGAATGCAAGCCGCGAATGCCGGCGGCTTCCTCCAGCAGGGTGCGGCGTTCGGTCGGTTTCGCCCCGATGATCGCGCCGATCCGGCCCTGGCTGACGATGGCGGTGGAGTTCGCGCCGGAGGCCAGGTCCGCGAACAGTAATTGCACGTCGCGCGCCCGTGCGTCCTTGCCGTTGATCCGGTAGTTGGAGCCCGACCCGCGTTCGATGCGGCGGGTGATCTCAACCTCTTCCATTGTGTCGTAGGGCGGCGGCGCGTCCTGCGCCTTGTTGTCGAGCAGAAGCGCCACTTCGGCCAGATTGCGCGCTGGGCGCTGGGACGACCCGCCGAAGATGACGTCGTCCATCTCGGTGCCGCGCATGCGCTTGGCTGAGGTTTCCCCCATCACCCAGCGCAGGGCTTCAATAACGTTGGACTTCCCGCAGCCGTTCGGGCCGACGATCCCGGTGATGCCGGGATCGATGACCAGTTCGGCCGGGTCGACGAACGATTTAAAGCCGCTCAGTTTGAGCTTGGCGAAGTGCAAGCCGTTACCGCCTCAAAAGTTACGCACGACCCGGCTGGATCCGGTGGTTTGGACGACAGTCCAGGCCGTTAGTTCAAGTGTTTCTCGATCACCGCGATAAAATCGTCGAGCGGGACGTTTCCGGTCACCTTCTCGCCATTGATGATGAATGTCGGCGTCGAATTTACCTCATACTGTTGAACGCCCGCTTGGCGGGATTCCAAGATGCCCGTCAAGAGGTCTTGGTTTTCCATGCAGGCGATAAAGTCTTCTTCCGACAATCCGCCGAGTTTACCGATTTTCTGCAACTCGCCGACCGGGTCCTGGGATCGAGTCCAGACGGCCTGCTGCTTGAACAGCACGTCGATGAATTGGTGATACCGGCTGGGGTTCGCGCAGCGCGCCATCATCGCGCCCATGGCGCCCAAACGGTCGAACGGGAAGTCGCGGGCGACCAGCTTGGCCTTGCCGGTATCAATATACTGCTTTTTGATTTCCGGCAGCTTGTCCGCATGAAAGGCCGCGCAGTGCGGGCAGGTCAGGGATGCATATTCGATGATCTCGACGGGTGCGTCCGGGTCGCCGAGAATGCGTTCCTTAAGGGCTTCTTCCGTCGAGAGCGGCGCAGCATGGGCGGGAGCCGGGGGAAAGGCGAAGACGGTCAGCGCCACGACGCCTGCTGCAAATAGGGCGGAAATCCGCATGAACTGAGCCTCCTTTAGAGGATGATGTGACTATACGAGCGATTCTGAACACGCAATCAAGGCCTCGACCCTGTCAGCCGCTGAAACGAAATCAAGCGGAAACGATGCCGCAGTGCAATCACGTTTCTGCGTGTATGCGGAAGAGTTCCCGCAGCCTGGAACCGCCACAGCTTCTTAGCGGTCCTTTGTGGCGGAACTATGGCGAAAGACGGCCGCGCCGAGCCGTTCCAGACGCTGCCGGATTTCATCGTCCTCTATCCGCTCCGTGGTCGCCTGAAGCCGGTCGCGGTCCGACTGGCTGAGGTCCCGCCGCACGGGCCGTACGCGCTTGACGCCGGGGGCTGCTGCAATCGCGCCCTGAACCAGTCGGATTTCCTCCACCGCCTTGTAGCCGAAATGGTTGTTGATGCGCTCCAGGATCAGGGGGCTGAGATGCTGAAGCTGCAGCGCCATCGGGCCGGAGGTCTGAATATGAACGGTTCCGCCGTTCCTCCGTCCTTTGGGGAAGACGAGCTTCAGCGGACGTGTGTGGCGCGACAGATCCTCGCCGACGATCAGCGCCCAGTCGGTGATGATCGATGCATGCGCGAAACCCCGTTTGCCCAGCGCCTGACGGGTGAGTTTGCCCACCAGGCTGCCGGCATGCCGCGTACCGCCGCGCCGCTTGGCCTTTGCCTCACGCTGGTCGCCGCCTGTGCCGCCTTGTCCCATGATCCGCTCTTTCCTCGCCCGACGCGCTTTCTATAGTACAGGGCATGGACAGCACAATCGATCCCGCCGACAGCGCCCGGGAAAATACCGGCGACCAGGCGCGCACGGCGCAGACCGCGGACAGGCTGCTCGGCTGGTACGACCGGTCGCGCCGCCGCCTGCCGTGGCGTGTGGATCCGGGGGCGGCGGTGGACCCCTATCGCGTCTGGCTGTCGGAAATCATGCTGCAACAAACCACGGTGGCGACCGTCGGTCCTTATTTCGAAAAATTCCTGAACCGCTGGCCGACGGTCGGCGATCTGGCGGATGCCGATCTGGATGCGGTGCTGCATGCCTGGGCCGGTCTTGGCTATTACGCCCGGGCGCGGAACCTGCACAAATGCGCGCAGCGGGTGGCGGCGGATCATGACGGCCGCTTCCCCGATACCGAGGAAGGGTTGAGATCCCTGCCGGGGATCGGCCGCTATACGGCGGCCGCGGTCGCCGCAATCGCTTTCGGACGCCGGGCCGTGGTGGTTGATGGGAATGTGGAGCGGGTGATGGCCCGGCTGTTCCGGGTGCTGGAGCCGCTGCCGGATGCAAAGCCCGCCCTGACCGCGTTGGCGGACCGTTGCACGCCGGATTTGCGGGCCGGGGATTACGCCCAGGCGGTGATGGATATCGGCGCCACGATCTGCACGCCGCGGCGGCCGAAATGCGTGCTGTGTCCCCTGGTCGATCTGTGCGCCGGGCGGGATATGGCCGAAGAACTGCCGCGCAAGCGTCCGAAGGCCGCCAAGCCGACGCGGCGCGGCACGGCTTTCTGGATCCAGCGGCGGGACGGCGCGGTGCTGTTCCGGCGGCGGCCGGAAGCCGGGTTGCTGGGTGGCATGATGGAGCCGCCATCGACGGACTGGGTGGAAGGCGACCCGCCGGCCCCGACACCGCCTGTTGCGGTGACCGCCGCGCGCCCGCTGGCGGGAGTGGTGCGGCACACCTTCACCCATTTTCATCTGGAGCTGAGCGTGATCGCGGCGCAGGCCGAAGACGCCGCCGCGACTATCCCGGGCGGCCGCTGGGTTCCGCCGGACGGCTTCGGCGATCTTGCATTGCCGACGGTGATGAAGAAGATCGTGCGCCATGCAATGAAAAGTTAGCCGGGAAAGTTAGCGGGCCTTTATGAACCAATTGAAGGAATTCTGGACCCTGGTCGCCGATGTCTGGCAGCGGGGCACGTTGGGCATCGATTTTACGGAAATCGGAATCGCGCTGGCGATCTTTTTCGGTTTTCTGATCTTCCGCCGCCTTTTCACCCGAATCATCCTGGCGCGGGTTCATGCCTTTACAGAGCGCACGACGACAGAATTGGACGAAGCGGTCCTGCGGGCGATTGAGCAGCCGGTGCGGTTCATTCCGGTCGTGCTGGGCGCGTTTTTCGCCATCGACTACCTGGCGCTGACCGGCGCGTTGCAGACCGCGGGCGAGAACCTTGTACGGTCGCTGATCATCTTCAACCTGTTCTGGATTTTCCACCGGCTGGTGGAGCCGCTGTCAGCGCTGCTGGGCCGGTTGGAGCGCGCTTTCACCAGCGCCATGATCGATTGGCTGTTGAAGGCGATCAAGGTTCTGGTCGCGGTGATCGGGGGCGCTACGATCCTGGAGGTCTGGGGGGTTGAGGTCGGTCCCATCCTGGCCGGCATGGGGTTGTTCGGGGTGGCGGTTGCGCTCGGCGCGCAGGATCTGTTCAAGAATTTGATCGCCGGCATTCTTATTCTTGCGGAAAAGCGCTTCGGCATCGGCGACTGGATCCGCGTTGACGGCGTTGTCGAAGGCACGGTGGAGGGAATCGGTTTCCGCTCCACCCTGGTCCGGCGGTTCGATCAGGCCCCGGTGCAGGTTCCCAACGCGGCGCTGGCCGACAATCCGGTAACGAATTTCAGCCGCATGCGGCACCGCCGTATCTATTGGGTGATCGGGGTGGAGTACAGGACCACGGTCGATCAGTTGAAACAGATCCGCGACGAGATAGAGACCTATGTCGCCGCCAATGACGCCTTCGTGCCGGCGGACCGGGCCTCCACCTTCGTGCGCATCGACAAGTTCAGCGACAGTTCCATCGACATTCTACTCTACTGCTTCACCCGGACGACGCGCTGGGGCGAGTGGCTGAAGATCAAGGAGGAGTTGGCCTACAGGATCAAGGAAATCGTCGAGGGGGCGGGCAGCGGCTTTGCCTTTCCCAGTCAGTCGATCTATCTGGAAACGCTGCCGGACGGCACCGAAAAAGCGGAGGTCTACACCCCTCCCGCGCATTACGAGTAGCAGGGCCGTATGCGCAGTTCCAAGATAATCCACACCGTTTCCGTTCATGCGGAGGGCGAGGTCGGCGACGTCATCGTCGGTGGGGTTGCGCCGCCCCCGGGCGAAACCCTGTGGGAACAGTCGCGCTGGATCGCGCGGGACGGGACGCTGCGGAACTTCATGCTGAACGAACCGCGCGGCGGCGTCTTCCGGCATGTGAACCTGCTGGTGCCGCCCAAGCACCCGGACGCCGACATGGGCTTCATCATCATGGAGCCCGTCCACACCCCGCCGATGTCCGGGTCGAACTCGATCTGTGTGGCGACGGCATTGCTGGAAACCGGTATTTTGCCGATGCAGGAACCGGAAACCAGGCTGACGCTTGAAGCGCCGGGCGGACTGGTGCGGGTTCGCGCCGCTTGCCGGAACGGTGCGGTGGAGAGTGTGACGGTAACCAACGTCCCGTCCTTCGCCGATAGGCTGGACGCCCCGCTGGAGGTGGAGGGGTTGGGCAGTCTGACGGTCGATACCGCCTATGGCGGGGACAGTTTCGTGATCGTCGACGCCCCGGCGCTCGGTTTCGCGGTAACGCCGGACGAAGCGCGGGATCTGGCCGAAACAGGCGTGCGGATCACCCGTGCGGCGACGGCGCAACTGGGCTTCCGCCACCCGGAGAACGCCGATTGGTCGCATATCTCCTTCTGCCAGTTCGCTTGCCCGATTGAACGGCGGGACGGCCGGCGCATCGGCCGCAATACGGTTGTGGTGGAGCCCGGAAAACTGGACCGTTCCCCGACCGGCACCGGCGTGTCGGCCCGCATGGCGGTGTTGAGTGCCAGAGGGGATATGGCCGTCGGCGACAGTCTGGTCGGCGTATCCGTGATCGGCTCGGAATTCACCGGCCGGATCGACGCCGCCGTGGAGATGGGCGGCAAGCCCGCAATCGTACCGTCGATCACCGGACGCGCCTGGGTTACCGGCACCCACCAGCACATGCTGGACCCCAGCGACCCCTGGCCGGAAGGATACCGCGTCGGCGATACCTGGCCCGGCTAAGGCGACTTGCGATCATTCCGGAGCGATGGAGACCGCTTCCCGGTCTTCAGGGGCTGCACCGCGGCGTCAGTTCGGATGGTCTTCGGCGCGCACCTTTTGCCGCAAGACGTCTATCGGAACCTTCTTGCCGCCGTGGGTCTTGAGCTGCCAATAGGTCCAGCCATTGCAGCTTGGCGCGCCCTGAACCGCAGCGCCGACCTGATGGATCGAACCGCGATGGGCGCTGGAGATGATCGTCCCGTCGGCGCGGATCTTTGCGGTGAAACGGCGGCAGGGGCTTTCCAGGATTTCGCCCGCCGACAGCAGGCCGCGCTCCACCAGCGAGCCGAAGGGCACGCGCGGCTCCTTGCGTTTCGACGGCGTGGGTGCGATGGCCTCCGCGTCGCCTGCCTCCGGCGTGCGGCGCAGCCGCTCCCGCGCGACCTTCATATAGTCCTTTTCGCGCTCTATCCCGATGAACCGGCGGCCCAGCCGCTTCGCGACCGCCGCCGTCGTTCCGGTGCCGGAAAACGGGTCCAGCACGACGTCGCCCGGGTTGCTGGCGGCCATCATCACCCGGTGCAGCAGGGCTTCGGGTTTCTGCGTCGGATGGGCCTTGGCCCCATCCGTGCCCTTGATCCGTTCGCCGCCGTTGCAGATCGGCATGGTCCAGTCGGACCGCATCTGCAAATCGTCGTTCAGCGCCTTCATGCTGTCATAGTTGAAGGTGTAACGGCCGTCCGGGTGTTTGGAACACCAGATCATCGTCTCATGCGCGTTGGTGAAACGCTTGCCGCGGAAGTTCGGCATCGGGTTCGTTTTTACCCAGATGACGTCATTCAGGATCCAGTAACCAATATCCTGTAATGATTTTCCGACGCGGAAGATATTGTGATAGCTGCCGATCACCCAAAGTGTGCCGTCCGGCTTCAGTAATCGTCTGGCGGCGCTGAGCCAGTCGAACGTAAACCGGTCGTAGGCGCCGAACGTGTCGAAACGATCCCAGTCGTCGTCGACCCCGTTGACCTTGGTATTGTTCGGCCGGTGCAGATCGCCCTTAAGCTGCAGGTTATAGGGCGGGTCGGCGAAGATCATGTCGACGCTTTCCTCGGGCCAGGACCGCATCAGGTCGATGCAGTCGCCCTCGATCAGCGTGTCGATCGGCAGTTTTGTCATAATGTCCTCTTGCCAGGGTGCGCGCTTCGGCGGCGTGTTGGCGGGAATCATGATTCAACTGAGATTCGGCGTCAACAATAGAAAGTAAGTCTAAGAAATTATTCAAAATATAGAGTCAAGAGCTGTGCTCGACTCCTACATCTAGCGTGTCCCCAGCAGAACCTTGATGGGGGCGAAGCTGCGCCGGTGGTGCGGGGTGACTCCAAGACGGGTCAGCGCCTCCCGGTGGGTCTTCACGCCATAGCCCGCGTTCCGTTCCCAACCGTATCCGGGAAACGCCGCGGCCAGATCCGCCATCAGCCTGTCGCGGTGCACCTTGGCGATGACGGAAGCAGCCGCGATGGAGAGCGAACGGGAATCTCCCTTCACCACCAGTTCCGTCGGGCAGGGCAGCCCCGGGTCCCGGTTCCCGTCCACCAGCGCCGCGACAGGTGTGGAAGCCAATCCGGCGAAAGCGCGGCGCATGGCCAGCAGGCTTGCCTGCAGGATGTTCAACTCGTCGATCTCCGTAACGCTGGCTTCTGCTATTGCATAATCGGTGTTTTGAATGAGTTGCGGATACAGGGCCTCCCGCTGCGCCGCGGTAAGATTCTTGGAATCGTCGAGTTGCGCCGCCAGGTCTTTGGGGAAGCGGGCCCTGTCGATGACCGCGGCGCAGGCGACGACCGGCCCGGCCCAGGGGCCGCGGCCAACCTCATCCAGTCCGGCGACGGGGCCGCCGACCCTTTCTTCCATCGCGAAGTCGGGCATGGGTCAGTCGGCGGCGTCTTGCGGTTTTGCTTTGCGGACGCGCCGGAACCGGGGCGGCTGTTTTTCGGCGGGCCTTTCTTCTTCCTCCTCACCCATCTCCGCGTCCTTCAAGGGGGCGGGGGCTTCCGCGCCGGTAACTTTCGGGCCGGTGAGCCCTCTATTGGCCTGCTCCTTGGCGCGCTCCGCCGCTTCGCGGGCCAGTCTGATGGCTTCGATCCGCGACTTCGCCGCCAGCCGGACCGAACGCGTCTTTTCTTCCACCGTCTCCACGGAATCGTGCGCCACATGCCAGAACCACAGGCTTGTCGCCTTGGTGAAGCGCCATTCGTTGCGATAGACCAGCCGCACCAGTTTCCGAAGACTGTCCGCATGCCGGACCGAGCGGTGAGAGAGCCGGCGCGACAGGTCGACATAGACCGGGCTGGTCATCAGCGACAGCACCGTAACGGCCACGACCAGGCGGTAGATTTCATCATCGATGATCGCGGCGTTCATGGCCGGTCCGGCAAGCACGAAGGTGAATTCCCCCAACTGTCCGATGGCCAGGCTCGCCAGGAAGGCGTTCTGGACGCTCTCCCCCTGGATTTTCAGGGCCAGCACGTTCAGGCCCGTCTTGAAGACGGTGACGAACAGCCAGATGCCAAGGACGAGGCCGATATTGTCGAACAGGAAGCCGAGATTGATCAGCAGGCCGATGGACAGGAAGAACACCATCAGCAGGACCGCCTGTACGGGTTCGGCATTTTCATGCAGCGCCTGGCGCTGGCCGCTGTTGCCGACAATCAGACCGGCGAGGAACGCGCCGAAAGCGGGCGACATGCCGAACAGGCCGGCGGCGGTCGCCATCGCGAAACAGAAGGCCAGCGAGCCCAGCGTGCCGATCTCCTTCTTCTCCTCGATCAGTCTGTGAAAGGGAAGATTGATGCGCTGACGGCGGGTCATGAACAGAATGACGGCGATCAGCACTGCGACCGACAGCAGCACTTCGACCAGTACGAAGGGGCTGAAGCTTCCGTCGCCCCCGAAAGAGGTGATCACCAGCAGCATCGGGGCGACGGCCAGATCCTGCGCGATCAGCACGCCGACGGCGACCTGACCGGCGCGGCTGCGCAATTCGCCGATATCGTCCAGGATCTTGACCGCCACCGCCGTCGAGGACAGCGCCAAGGCGAAGCCGAACAGCACGACATGGCCGGCCGGCCAATCGAAGTAGTGACCGATCAGGGCGGTGACGCCGACGCTGGTCACCACCTGGAACAGCATGGTGACGACGGCGATCCGCCAGATATGCCGGAAACTGCGCAGCGACAGCTCCATGCCGATGAAATAAAGCAGCAGGATGACGCCAAGCTCTGCGAAGAAGGAGATCGCCTCCCGGTTCTGCACCAGTTCGAACCCGGATGGGCCGAGGATGATGCCGGCGATGATATAGCCGACAATGGCAGGCTGCCGCAGGCGGACGAAGAGCATGCCGCACAAGGTGGCCGCCACGGCGACCACTGCAATTCCGGTCAGGTCGGCGACATTATGCATCCACATGCTTTCCGCAGGTCCAACCCCCGCATCATAGGTGGTGTTCGCGGAGAAGGGAAAGGGAGCATGCGCCGCCGCTTACGGGCGGAACCGTGCCGAAGGCCCCGGAGGCCCCGGACTACAACAGGGGCATCTGCTCGGCGCGCCCCGGCGTCGCGAAGGAAGTGCAATCGAGATTCGGGCGCGGCCCGTCCAGCCCCAGTCTTTTCGCCGCCAGCTTGAAGCGCCGGGCGATCAGGTCCGCATAGGGGCCCTCGCCCCGCATCCTTTTGCCCCATTCGGCGCGGTAGAGCTTACCGCCCCGGGTCTGGGAGACGAGCGACAGCACGCGCGCGGCCCGGTCCGGGGCGTGGGCCACCAGCCATTCGGTGAACAGATCCTTGATCTCCAGCGGCAGACGCAACAGGACGTAACCCGCGTTCAGCGCGCCGGCCTCCGCCACCGCGCCCAGCACGCGCTCTATCTCCCAATCGTTGAGGGCGGGAATCACCGGGGCCACCAGCGCGCCGGTCGGTACGCCGCCCGCCCGCAGCGCGGCGATGGCGGCCAGCCGCTTCGGCGGCGTGGCCGCGCGCGGCTCCAGCTTGTTGGCGAGCTTCCGGTCGAGCGTTGTGACGGATATCCAAACGGCGGCCATGTTCCGGGCGGCCATCGGGCCGATGATGTCCAGATCCCGCTCGATAAGGGCGCCTTTCGTGACGATGGTGAAAGGGTGGTTGAACTCCGCCAGCACTTCCAGGATCTGGCGGGTGATCCGCTTCTCCTTCTCGACCGGCTGGTACGGGTCCGTATTGGTGCCGAGCGCGATGGGTTTTGGCCGGTATCCCGGGCGGCTCAACTCCTTGCGCAGCACCCGCGCTGCATCTGGCTTGTGAAACAGCCTGGTCTCGAAATCGAGGCCCGGAGAGAGGCCGTAATAGGCATGGGTCGGGCGCGCGAAACAATAGACGCAGCCATGTTCGCAACCGCGATACGGGTTGATCGACCGGTCGAAGGGGATGTCCGGCGAATCGTTTCGCGCGATGACCGAGCGTGCGGTGTCGATGCCCAGCGTGGTGCGCAGTTTCGGCGGTTCCTCCTCGGCGTCCGGGTCGTGCACGCCCCAACCGTCGTCGGTCAGCACCCGGTCCTGCTTCTCGAACCGCCCGACCCGGTTGGTGACGGCGCCGCGGCCCTTCACAGGGCCTTTCTCCACAGCATCGTTGTTCGCTATATGTTCCATCAAGGATTTATAGGAACATAGCGTGAATATGTAAAGGTTCTACCGTGCAGCCACCCTTCGCATCCGTGCGGTCAGCAACCGCCCCGTCTGGGCGATGCTGAGTCCATTCAGCGGGAATTCCAGGATCACGTGACCGAAGCTGAGGAACAGGACCGCCTTGAAACCGAGTTGGTAGTCATAGGCGTAAAGTCCGATGCAGAGGATATAGGCGGCGGCGATAAGCGAAGTCCGCTGCGGGGATACCCGGTGCCAGCCGATCACCCCGGTCTTACTGAACCAGTTGAGGTAATGATAGGTGTAGGCGAAGGAGATGAAACCCAGCAACCGTTCCGCATTCGGGCCGCGCCCGTCGACGCCGATCAGTTCGAAGAACGCCAGATAGGCGGGCTCCATATAGGGAATGGTGTCCCGGCCGAACTGGGTCGCGGCGAGCCAGGGCTGGCCCGGTACGAAGAAGGTGGCCCCGCACAGGATGAGCGCCGCCAGCGTCGCGAAACCGAAGATGCTGTTGTTTCTCAGCGCGCCCAGAAGGATGAACACGCCGGTAAAGACCAGGATATGCACCAGGCTGGTCAACAGAATGAAAAACCAGACGGCGTCGGTTTCCACGAACAGCATCAGACTGATTAAGCCCGCACCAAGGGTCGCGCCGATGCGGTGCGCCCAATTCGCGATGAAGGCCATGCTGATGGCCAGCCAGAAGCAGGCGATCAGACAATAGTAGAAAATTTCCAGATCCCCACTGGCCAGTCCGATAAAGCCGAGCAGGCAGATCGGCAGATAATCGAAGCGGCGCTTGGTGAAATACTGCCGGTCGTGCAGCCAGGAAATCTCGGTCAGATAGTGGGCCGGCCCCAGGATGGCGTAGCTCAGGACCAGCATCTCCAAAGGCGCGGCATGCGCGATCAGACAGGCCAGAATGACCAGTCCCAGGTTCAACTGATCGATGCGGGTTACGGACATCGCCCAAGTGTGCCGCAAGCGGATGGATCGGCGCAATAGGAGCCCCTACGCCGTCCCGGTCCAAATCGCACGGCGGGAAACAGACGGCTGAATTCCGTTTCTGTCGGTGCCGCAGATATATAGATAGAAAGCAGTTGGGGTGATTTTCGATGGGTGGGCCTCTCCGGACGTAGATGTCGGCGCCGCCCTCGATACGGAATAGAAGGGAAGGCGATGGGGCAGGAACGCAGATTGCTCGGCTATACCGCCTCCCCCGGCTATGCCGCGGGCTGTATCCTGCGGCTGTCCGACACGGTTCCAAGGGACCGTGAAGAGGCCGGGTCGCCGCAAGAGGAATGCGCGCGCCTCTCGGCCGCGCTCGGCAAGGTGGGGGAGGAACTGTCGGGCTTGGCCAGCAAGCTGACGGAAGAGACCGTCGCCGGTCTCGTCGATTTTCAAACGTCGATGCTGGAAGACGAGACCCTGGTTCAGCCGGTGATGGACGCTATCGCAGATGGCGCGCCCGCTTGCAGAGCATGGCGGCGGGCTGCGGAGGAACGGGTCGCCCGGTATCGCGCCGCTGACGACCCCTATTTCATCGCCCGTGGGGTCGATCTGGCGGATCTGCGCGACCGTGTTTTGCGCACCCTTTCCGGCGTTGGGGAAGAACCGATCCCGCCGGATACCATCGTGGTGGCCGACGATCTGTCGCCCGCCCGGTTTCTAACCGCGTCGTGGGTCCGCTCCGGCATCGCGCTCCATGGCGCGACCCCGGCGGCGCATATCGCTGTTCTGGCGCGCAGCCGCGGCGTGCCCTTGATTGTGGGGATGGGCCGGTCCGAAGGCGCGATGGCGGGGCCGGCGCTGCTGGACGCGACGCGCGGCGTGCTGGCGTTGTCGCCGTCGGCGGAGACCCGGCAGCGTTTCGAGGCCGACCGAAAGGCCGCCCAGGCCCGGGCGCGGCGGGACAGCGATAATGCTAGCAAACCCGCCGTGACGGCTTCTGGGCGGTCCGTCCCACTATACATCAACGTGGCGGGCCTGAGCGATCTCGACACCATCGAGGTGACGCAGTGCGACGGGATCGGTCTGGTGCGGAGCGAGTTTCTTTTTCCAGCCAACGCCCCGCCGCCGGACGAGGAAACGCAACATGCCGTCTACAGACGTCTGGTGGATTGGGCGCAGGGCCGCCCGGTCACCATCAGGCTGTTGGATGCCGGTGGCGACAAACCCATTCCAGGAGTTACCTTGGACAAGGAAGGGAACGCGTTTCTCGGCGTCCGTGGCGTGCGGCTGCTGCTGATGAAACCGTCCCTGCTCAAGGCCCAGCTAAGGGCCATCCTGCGTGCGGCGGCGCATGGTCCGGTCAGGATTTCCGTCCCGATGGTAACGGTGTCGGCGGAAATGGCGCAGGTGCGCGCCTTGCTGGAGGAGGCCGAAGCGGATGTCCGCGCAGCGGGGCATGCCGCCGGCGGCGTTCAACTGGGCATGATGGTGGAGGTGCCCGCGGCGGCGCTGACGATTGAGGATTTCGACTGCGATTTCTACGCCATCGGCAGCAACGATCTGGTGCAGTACGCAACCGCCTGCGACCGGAATGCGCCGGGCCTGAACCATCTGACCGCGCCGGACGGTAAAGCTATTTTGCGGTTGATGAAGATGGTCGCGGCGGTTGGGGCGGCGACCGGCCGGGAGGTCAGCGTCTGCGGCGATATGGCGGGGGAAAGCCGGTTCACGGAGGCGCTGCTCGACTGCGGCGTCACGGCCTTGTCGGTAACGCCGAATGCGCTTGCCGCCGTCAAGCGGGCGGTCTCGAAACACGGGGGCTCTTCGAGATAACCTGAACCGGCCGTGGCGCAGGGGACGCCCGCCCCGCCGCATGCACGCCGGGACGTTCTATTTCACCGTGATCGTGATGGTGGCCGACTTGATCACCGGGTCGTGCGGAATGTGGTTATGGTCACCGACCACCAATTGCAGCGTGTGCGTGCCGGGGGAGAGTTCGACGCTGGTTTCCGTCTGGCCTCCGCCGAAATGGAGATGGTTCTCATCCGCCGGGACCGGGTTGTCGTAGTCGTCCAACTCCGTGTCGATGATCAGATGGTGGTGACCGGTCTTGGCCTTTTCCACGCCTGCAGGTGCAACCCCCATGCCCCGCAGGCCGAACTGCACCGTGACCGGGCTGGAAACCGTCGCACCATCCTGCGGGGAAATGAAATAGACAGCCGCTCCTTCCGGCGCCGGGGTGCGGTCCTGCGCCATGGCCGGGGCGGCGGCCAGTCCCAACAGGGCGGCTGACGCGAGAATTGTCTTCAACATGATGCGGTCCTCTCACCATTCGCGTTTTATGGTGTCAGTGTACCGCATATAGTGTGGAAACACAGGCCCGAATTACGGTGCCCGCTGCGCGTCGGGGCGTGTTCAGGTCTTGAAGGCCCCGACAAGCCGTTCCAGCGCCTGATCCAGCGTTGCGCGGGGGCAGGCGAAATTGAACCGGGCCCAGCTCTCTCCCCCGCTGCCGAAACGGTCGCCGCGATTGATCGCGATGCGCGCCTTGCGTTCGATCCGGTCGTTGACGTCCTCAGGCGTCAGGCCCGTCTCCGAGAAATCGACCCAGGCGAGGTAAGTGGATTCCAGGGGCATGGACCGGGCGCCTGGAATTTCCGAGGCCAATACCGCGTCGATCCTGTCCCGGTTCCCTTGCAGATAAGGCAGCAGGGCGTCGAGCCATTCCGCGCCGCCGGCATAGGCGGCGGTGCTGACCACCATTCCGAACCGGTTCGGCGCTATCGCACCCGAAGCCGCCTTACGCTTGGCGTAGGCCTGATGCAGCGCCGGGTTGGCGGTAATCACGCTGCCGGACAATGCGCCGGCGACATTGAAGGTTTTGGAGGGGGCGACCAGGGTCACCAGACGGTCTTCGATCTGCGGCGCGACCGTGGCGATGGGCAGGTGCTTGTGGCCTTCGTAAACCAGATCCTGGTGCACTTCGTCGGAAATCAGAATCAGGTCGTGTTCGATGCAGAAGTCTGCCAGATCCTTCAATTCCCGCTCGGTCCACACGCGCCCGCCCGGATTGTGCGGCGAACAGAACAGGATCAGCTTGGTGTCCTTGTCGATCTGCTGCGCCAGACGGTCCAGGTCCATCTCGTATCGGCCTTGGACCTGATGCAGCGGACTTTCGATCAGCTTCCGGTCGTTGGCGCGGACCGTGTTGCCGAACATGTGGTAGACCGGCGAGAAGACGACCACCCCGTCGCCGGGCTCCGAATAGGCCTGAACGCACATGCCAAGGGCGTTGACCAGGCCGTGGGCGTGTTGGACCCAAGCGGGTTCGATCTCCCAGCCGTGCCGGGTTTTCAGCCAGCCTGTCAGCGCCGCATAATAGGCGTCCGGGTCTCCGAAATAGCCGTGAATTCCGTGCTCGGCCAGTTCCATGACCGCTCGGTTGACCGACGGCGGCGAGGGAAAATCCATATCCGCCACCCACATCGGGATGGTGTCGTCGGCCGGGTCCGGCAGAACATGTTGAATGCCGTCCCACTTCACGGAATGGGTATTGCGGCGGTCGATAACGTTGTCGAAGTCGAAAACCATGCGGGGAAGAACCTATCTGAAAGACGTAGACGGACTGTGCCAAGCGGATCGGTGCCCGGCAAGCCGCCCGACGCCTTTAAATCGCCGCCAGCGCCGCATCCAGTTCGGCAATCAGGTCCTCTACATTCTCAACCCCGACCGAAAGCCGGATCAGACTGTCGCTGATTCCAAGTTCCGCGCGGATTTCCGGCGGGATCGATGCATGGGTCATGATGGCCGGGTGTTCGATCAGGCTTTCCACCCCGCCCAGACTTTCGGCCAGGGCGAAAAGGGTGGTGCGTTCCAGAAAGCGGCGGGACTCCTCCAATCCGCCTTTCAGAATGGCGGTCACAATACCGCCGAAGCCGCCGGTCATCTGGCGCTTGGCAAGTTCGTGCTGGGGGTGGCTCTCCAGGCCAGGATAGATCACACGGTCGACCTTGTCGTGACTTTCCAGGAAACGGGCGACCGCAAGCGCGCTTTCGCAATGACGCTCCAGGCGCAAGGCCAAGGTCTTTAGGCCGCGCAGCGCCAGGAAACTGTCGAACGGTCCCAGGATGCTGCCGACCGCATTGTGCAGATAGGCCATTCTTTCCTGCAATTCGGGATTCTCCGCCAGCACGACAATGCCGCCGACCATGTCGGAATGCCCGTTCAGATATTTGGTCGCGCTGTGGAAGACGACGTCGAAACCGTGGTCCAGGGGGTTCTGCACCGCCGGGGAGGCGAACGTGTTGTCGCAGACCGACAGCAGGCCGTGCTGTTTGGCGATCTTGGCGATGGCCTCAAGATCGACCAGCTTCAGCAGCGGGTTGGTCGGGGATTCCACCCAGACCATCTTGGTTTCCGGCCGGATCGCCGCTTCCAGTTTGGCCGGGTCGCTGAGATCGGTGAAGGTGAAATCCAGGCCGGAGGACCGCTTGCGGACGTTTTCGAACAGCCGGTAGCTGCCGCCGTATAGATCGTCCATCGCCACGATATGCGCGCCGCTGTCCAGGCATTCCAGGATCGTTCCCATCCCCGCCAGGCCGGAAGCGAAGGCGTAGCCGGCCGCGCCGTTTTCCAGATCCGCCATGCAGCGTTCGAACGCCATCCGCGTCGGGTTCTGGCTGCGCGAATACTCGTACCCTTTGTGAACGCCGGGGCTGTCCTGAACATAGGTCGAGGTGGCGTAGATCGGCATCATGATGGCGCCGGTGGTGGGGTCGGGCTCCTGGCCGGCATGAATGGCGCGGGTCGAAAGTCCCTGTCGGTTACGGTTCATGGGATGTGTCCTTGGATTGTCGGGCTGCTGTCCGCCGGTCAGGCGAACTTGCGGCGCATCGCGTTGATATAGTCGATCTTGGTGATCAGTCCGTAGAAGGTGCCGCCTTCGACGACCAGGGCCACCTTGTCCGCCTTGAACAGGGGGACCAGCGCCTCCAGCGGCGTTGCGGGCGTCACCGTCTCCAACTCGGTCGTCATGGCGGCCGAAACGGGTTGCCGGAAATGCACCTCGCTGGCGTCCGCGCCGAATAGAATATCGGACTCGTCGATCAGCCCCATGATCTTGCCGTCGTCGGAAAGGACCGGCAGTTGGGAGACGTCGAACATCCGCATCCGTCCATAGGCGACGTTCAGCGTTTCTTCCGGGTTGACGCTGACGACATCCCCCTTGTCCGCGCGCCGGGTGATCAGGTCGCGCAGATCGTTGTGGGTTTCGCGGTCCAGCAGGCCGTTATCGATCATCCAGGCGTCGTTATAGGCCTTGGCGAGATATTTGTTGCCGGTATCGCAGACAAAACTGACGACGCGTTTCGGTTCGGTTTGCGCGCGGCACCATTTCAGCGCCGCCGCCAGCAGAGTGCCGGACGACGTGCCGCCCAGGATACCTTCCTTCAGAAGCAGTTCGCGCGCGGCGTTGAACGCTTCCTTGTCCGACGCATAGACCGCATCCGCGATCACCGACAGGTCGCAGTTCGGCGGGATGAAATCCTCGCCGATCCCCTCCACCAGCCAGGAGCCGACATCCTCGGGCACGACGCCGGTCTTGACCGCTTCGCCGACGACCGAGCCGTCCGGGTCCGCCAGCACCATTTTCAGGTTCGGTTGAACCTCTTTGAAATAGCGGCCCAGGCCGCTGATCGTGCCGCCGGAGCCGACGCCGCAGACGACCGCGTCAACATCGTGTCCCATCTGTTCCCAGATTTCCGGCCCCGTACTGCGGACATGCGCCGCCGGGTTGGCGGGATTGGCGAACTGATTGACCCAGAAGGCGCCCGGAATCTCGTTCGCCATGCGCTCGGCCATGTCCTGATAGTATTCCGGATGGCCCTTGCCGACGTCGGACCGGGTCATCACGATTTCCACGCCCAGCGCCTTCAGGTGATAGATCTTGTCCAGGCTCATCTTGTCCGGAATGATCAGGATCAGGCGGTAGCCCTTCTGCGCCGCGACAAGCGCCAGGCCCAGGCCTGTATTCCCCGCCGTTGCCTCGATAATAGTGCCGCCCGGTTTCAAGATGCCGTCGCGTTCCGCCGCCTCGATCATCGAAAGGCCGATCCGGTCCTTGATCGATCCGCCTGGATTCTGATTCTCCAGTTTCAGGAACAACCGGCATGGGCCGGTGTCGAGCTTGGTGACCTCCACAATCGGCGTGTCGCCGATCATGTCCAGGACGTTACTGTATGGCGTCATTGGAGAGTTTCCGTATCCTCTATCGAACAGTTGGCGCGCCGCCGCCACGCTTACGCGCCGCAGGGGGCTCCATGGTCCGCTTTCATTCACTTCTGCGCCAAGGGAAGCGGGAAGGGCTTGCCGCACGGCGGGACGATGATATGGAGGCGGACTTTACCCAGGGACACATACAAAGAACAGCGGCGATCTGGAAAGGATTTACTGACTGGGTGGCGGAAAAGAGGATGTCATGGAATTCAGAAACGCAGACGGCCTTATCACGGGTTGGCACGCGCACGTCTATTTCAATCCGGGCGCCGCGGAGGCGGCGAGGCAGGTTCGTGAAGAAGTCGAAGCGCGGTTCGACGTTCAGATGGGCCGCTGGCATGAAAGGGCCATAGGGCCGCACCCGATGTGGAGCTATCAGATTGCTTTCGGACCGGCGGTCTTCGGCGAGATCCTGCCCTGGCTCACCGTGAACCGGCGGGGCCTGACGGTTTTCGTCCATCCGGAGACCGGCGACGATATCCCGGACCACACGGACCACGCGGTCTGGCTGGGTGAGAAAATGGACTTGAACCTGGACGCCCTGCGCTGACGAAAAACGCCGGCCCGATGGACCGGCGTTCTTGCACCAGGTAGGGTAGAGGCCGATCAGGCGGCGTCTTTCGCGCGCCCTTCCAGATAGGTCAGGACGGTTTGCGCGTCAGAAACCTCGAACGGGTCGCCCGGTGCCGTGCGGTCTTCCTCGAACAGCTTTTCGACAACGCCGTTGGCGATGACGGCGGCGTAGCGCCAGGAGCGCGGGCCGAAGCCGAGGTCGCGTTTGTCGACCAGCATGCCCATGCCGTCGGTGAAGTCGCCATTGCCGTCCGGCAGCATGATGACCTCATCCTCGACCATCTGATCCTTGGCCCAGGCGCTCATCACGAACCCGTCGTTGACCGACAGGCAGATGATGCTGTCGACGCCGGCTTCCTTGATTGCGCCGGAGAGCGTCATGAAGCCCGGCAGATGCGTGGAGGAGCAGGTCGGCGTGAAGGCGCCCGGCAGCGAGAACAGCACCACGGTCTTGCCGTCGAAAAGCTCGGCGCTGGTAACGTCGAGCCAGTCGCCGTCTTTGCGCGTGCGGAAGGTTACAGAAGGTACGCGGTCCCCGATCTTGGCCATCGATGAACTCCTTTGGCTTACAGTCGTTTTGATGAATTGAATTCTGTAGGTTAGACGCATTCTAAATAATGGAATGTTGCACTGCGTCAAGCGTAAATTAGAATTAATCGAGGAAATTCACGGCGTTCTTTCCGGGGCCGACCCGGGATCTGCGGCCTTTACCGGCGTATCGCTTACAGATTTGCCGATACTCTGAAATCCTCCACAAGCGCCGCGATTGTATTGGACCAATCCTCGTCATGGCGGCGGGTATGAATCCGCGCTGACGGATACCAGGGATGGCGGTCCGTGCCCAGGGTGACCCAATCGCCTTCATTCGATAGCGTGTAGGTCGGGGCCCCGACGCTTCCGGCGAAATCGATGCTTGATGTTGCGACGCACACCACCGCGTCCAGCGCCATGCAGAGGGCCAGGACATCTTCCAGATCGTCCTTCAGGTCCAGGTCTGGCAAGCGACGAAGCGTACTTCCTGTTTCCGAAGCGGCCGCATTAATCTCATCATCGACATCGCCGTATTGCAGATTGACGACCTCCACGCCGTCCAGGGCGAACAAGGGCCGCCAGTCGGTGAGCGTCGTCAGGTTGATGTCGCGGCGGCCGCTTTTCATCCCGCTGGTCCAGGCCAAGCCGACCTTCTTCGTGGGGCCTAGCGCATCCAGCCTGCCTCGCCATTTCTCAACCAGATCCGGGTCCGGCGTCAGAAAACCCGCCTCAACGGGAAAAGCGTCCAGGTTGGGGCGCAGCAATTCGGTCAATTGCCCGGATGAAATCTGAAAATCGACGCTGGCCGGGTCCGTGCCGCCTGTGGCCGCGACCTGGGCGCGCGGGAACGACCGGGCGAAGATCGATGCCAATCTTGCGTCGCACTCGATACGGATTTCCGCGGTTTCCGGGACGGCGGCCAGAAATTCCGAAAAGCATGCGGCAAACCGCACCTCATCGCCGACTCCCTGTTCGGGCCAGATCAGAAGCGTCTTGCCGTCCAACGGCTGTTGCGTCCAGCGTGGCGCTTCGGCGCGCCGGTCGGGCCGCCGTTCGCCGCAATCGAAGCCGGCTTCATGGTAGCGCCAGGCTTCCTGTATCTTCCCGGTCATCAGAAGGGAAAGGGACAGGCCATAGGCCTGCTGACCGCCCTGGGGGTCGAACGCCAAGGCGCGCCGGTAGGCGGCGACGGCCTCCTCTCCCCGGCCCATGACCTTCAGCAGATGGCCCAGATTGCCATAGGTCCGGGGGTCCTCCGGCGCGGTGCGGAGGGCGCGTTTGAAAGCTTCTTCCGCTTCTGTGTGACGGCTGAGAGCGGTGAGGATGTTCCCCAGATTGTTCTGCGCCACCGGATTCTCCGGGGCGGCGTCGGCGGCTTTTCGGGCCATGGGCTCCCCGGCTTCGAAACTCTCGGCGTCGAAATGGACGGACGCCAGGTTGATCAGCGCCGCGATGTTTTCCGGCTCGCGCTGTAGAACGGTCTCCAGGCATTGCCGCGCCGCGTCCAGGCGGCCTTGCTGCTGCAGCACCACCGCCAAATCGGTTTGCAGGTCCATGACGTTGGGGGCCTTGGCGATGGCGTCCCGGAACAGCGCCTCGGACGCGTCCGGGCGTCCCGTTTCCGCCAGCATGGCCGCCAGATTGGTCAGCGACGCGATATCGCCGCCATCGGCTGCAACGGCCTTGCGGAACTGCTCCTCAGCCTCCTGCAGTTTACCGGCGGATTTCAGGAAGCCGCCGTAGTTGTTGCGGATCTGAAGATCCTCCGGCGCGAAGGCCAGCGCCTTGCGATAGGACTTTTCCGCGTCCGCCGCATTGCCCAGGGAATCGTGGATGACCGCCTGGGTGCCGAGGATAGCGCCCGAACGCGGTGCGTATTTCACCGCTTTCGCCAGCAGATCCAGCGCCGCCTGTCCGTGACCTGTCTGGTAGGCGATCACGCCGCGCAGGTGATAGGCGTCCGCATTCTTCGGATAGACGGCAAGGACCCGTCCGACCATCCGGTCGGCGTCGGCGAACCGGCCCTGGGCGAGTTGTTCGCCCGCCGCCGCCAGAACGACGGCGGCGTCGTTTCCGGCTTTGCCGCCGGCTTTCCTGGCGTTGGCGCGCCGCTGCCGGCGGTTGGCGGGCACGCCTAACCTTCTTCCTGGTCCAGGCGCAGCGATGCGGAATTCATGCAATAGCGCTGGCCGGTCGGGGCGGGACCGTCCGGAAAGACGTGGCCCAGATGGGCGTCGCACTTGCTGCACAGGATTTCGACCCGGCGCATGAATAGGCTGTTGTCTTCCTTTTCGATCACCGCGCCCTCTTCGACCGGGGCATAGAAACTGGGCCAGCCGGTGCCGGAATCGTATTTGGTCTCGGAGGAGAACAGCGGCTGATCGCAGCAGATGCAGCGGTAGACGCCTTTATCCTTGCTGTCCCAGTAGATCCCTGTGAAGGCCCGCTCGGTGCCGTGTTTGCGGGTGACGTAATATTGCTCTTCGGTCAATTGGGCGCGCCAGTCGGCGTCGCTTTTGACGATCTTGCCCGCCGCGGCGGCGGCCGCCGGATCCATCGCGGCGGTTTTCTTGGATCTTCCGAACATGGGTCACACTCCGTCTCGTCCCGTTGGGGTGCGTTCTTGCGCTGAATTCAAGGTGAGCGCGGCGCCGGCGATTGGCAAGACCGCGTTCGGTCCCGATTTCGTGCGCGCCGGCAGGCCGCACGATGGCTTCATGCGGCGGAGCCCGCCTGTATTTTCCGCACCTCGTGGAACAGCCGGTCCAGATAGCGGTCCGGCACGTTCATCTTGTGGAGCGCCGCGTGGGTGTTCGCGAAATACTCCTGACAGGTGCCCAGCTTGCCGGCGGCGGTGGCGATGCTCTGGGCGACCTGTTCGATCGGCAGCTTGCAGGCATAGCGCGGCTGATCCTGCCGGATCACGAACGTGATCGCGTTCACCGGCCCGTCCGCCGTTCGCAGCTTGACCCAGGTCGGCTGGTAGGAGCCCGTGGGCATCTCCCGCGCCCAGACCACGTCCAGCTCTTCCTCCACCTTGTCCTCGTGCAGGCGATAGGCCATGCCGTGGCAGGACCCGCCGCGTTCCAGCCCCAGGATCAGGCCCGGATTGTCCGGCGTGCCGCGGCCCAGCGGGGTCCACAGACAGAAGGCGCGATGATATCCGAACAGCCGCGCATGTTCGGAATGTTCGTAATGAAAGGCGGGGTTCCAGATCAGGGAGCCATAGGCGAACACCCAGACCGGCCCGTCCGGGCGTCGGGCCAGTGTATCCCGGCGGGAGACCAGGCGTTGTTCGTCGGTCCAGGCTTCGATCAGGCCCAGCCGCTCGCCTTCGGCCAGCATGTCGGTGACCAGACCGTTCTTGATGGACTCCCTGCTTAAAACCACGTGGACCTTCCCTCCTGACCGGGACCGGACGCTCTGCGGTTCCCGAAAATCGCCAATCTGATTGGACCGGAGAGGGCAAAACGTCAAGCCGCGCCGCCGGTGTCCGGCGGCGCGGCCATGCCGTGCAGCAGCAATGTTCTTACGCGGCGGCGGCCTTGCCGACCGCGTCGCGGCCGTGCGGTTCGCTGAAGTCCAGATCCGGCCCCAGCGGGACGATCCCGGTGGGGTTGATCGTTCCGTGACTGGCGTAATAGTGGGTCTTGATATGATCCATATCCACTGTCTCGGCGATGCCCGGAACCTGATAGAGGTCGCGGGTATAGGCCCAAAGGTTCGGATAATCCGCGATCCGCCGGATGTTGCATTTGAAGTGACCGACATAGACCGGGTCGAACCGCACCAAGGTGGTGAACAAACGCCAATCCGCCTCTGTGATCCGGTCGCCGGCCAGATAGCGCCGGTCGGCCAGGCGGCCTTCCAGATCGTCCAGTGTTCCGAACAAGGCGGTCACCGCCTCTTCATAAGCCTCCTGGCTTGTGGCGAAGCCCGACTTGTAAACGCCGTTGTTCACGGTGTCGTAAATCGGCGCGTTGATCCGGTCGATCTCTTCACGCAGGTCCGCCGGATAGAAGTCGCCCGGCCTGGCCCCGACCCCGTCGAAGGCGCTGTTGAGCATGCGGATGATTT
>JANQIT010000171.1 GCA_028282025.1 Hwanghaeella sp.
CGGCGTTGAGCGAAAGCGCGCACGAAACCTGACCGGCTGCGCAACGGATGAGGCGGTCGAGACGGATACGATTGCAGTTTTGCCGGTTCACCGCCTACATAGGCAGTCCGCGTCATCTTTTCGGTTAAGGAAACATCATGCAGATCGGCGATCTTCCGACCCCCGCCCTTGTCCTCGACAAAGCGCGTATGTTGAACAATATCAATCGGATGACCGCCAAGGCCGACGGCCTGGGCGTCGCGTTGCGTCCGCATTTGAAGACCGCGAAATCCGCCGCCGTCGCCGCCCTGGCGACCGACGAACGGCGTTACGGCATCACCGTCTCGACCCTCAAGGAAGCGGAATATTTCGCCGATCACGGGTTCCTCGACATCACCTATGCGGTGGGAATCGTCCCGGGCAAGCTGAACCAGGCCGCCGCCCTGCTGGCGCGCGGGGTGGACTTGAAGATCATTACCGACTGTCCGTCGGTCGCCGCCGCGGTCGCGGCGCACGGTGCACCCTTCGCACTGCTGGCGGAAATCGACTGCGGCGACCATCGCGCCGGCGTCCAGGCGGACGGGGACGAGTTACCGGCCATCGGCGCGGCGATGCAGGGCGCGGCGGCCGCGAAGCTCTCCGGCGTTCTGACCCATGCGGGCCATTCCTACGGCGTGAACTCAGTTGCCGAGATCGAGGCAATCGCGAAGGCCGAGCGCGCCGCCGCCGTCCTGGCCGCCGACCGGCTGCGCGCGGCCGGACACGCGGTCACCACCGTCAGCGCCGGTTCCACACCCACCGCCCTGCATATGAAAGACGCGACGGGCCTGACGGAACTGCGCGCCGGCGTCTATGTCTTTTTCGATCTGGACCAGCAGTCCCGCGGCGTCTGCGCGGAAGACGACATCGCCGTCTCCGTCCTGGCCAGCGTCATCGGCCACAACAAAACCGCAGGCAAGATCCTGCTCGACAGCGGCGGCTTGGCGCTGTCGAAGGATATCGGGGCGAACGCCTTCCGGCCGGAGGTCGGTTACGGCGAGGTCTGCGACCCGGAGACGGCGGAACCGATGGGCGGGCTTTACGTCTCTTCCGTCAGTCAGGAGCATGGCCATGTGAAAGTCGCCGACCCGGCGGCCTACGACCGGTTGCCGGTCGGCAGCAAGGTCCGCATCCTGCCCAACCACGCCTGCATGACCGCCGCCGCCTATGACTGCTACCACGTCCTGAACGGGGCCGCGGTCGCCGAGACTTGGGACAGAGTGAACGGTTGGTAGGGTCAGGTACGGTCTGAACTCGACCGGTCGGCGCTAGCCGGGGATCTTGGGCAAGTGACCGTCGAGTTGAGCCTTGAAATGCGCCGGGCATTGCTGGCCCGACTGCGTATAGACGGCTAACTGACGGCCCATGAAGTCGCCATGGATCAAGGACATCAGCTGTAGCTGACGGGTGTCGAGCCGCATCTTGTCTTTGCCGAATGCGATCATCGGCAGAAAACTGCGCTTGTGGTCCAACCCGCACCATTCGGCGAGTGCACTTTTGATCCCAAACACCATGGCCGCACGGGCATCGATTATCGAAATGGGTGGCGACCGAAGCTCCGTCTCCGTTGTCGCAGCGCAGAGCTGGCCGTCGTCGCACTGCGCCTTGTGGATTGATCTCAGCGCGTTCTCAAGGAACGCGGACGCGGCCTCGTCAGAAATGTTTCTTGCCAGTTTCTGATCGAGGTTCTGTGCAAGGGCCGCCCTTGGTAGAGCGAAGGACAGAGCCAGAACGGAAATCGAGAACACCAGCACCGCGAACATGACACGCATTAAAACTCTCCCACCATACACTCTTGCCTGGCCGCCGAACGTGAATTGCCACCTTTGGCACTTATAGGATTTCGACGCTACAGCCAACAACCTGGACCACAGAGCACCGCGATCCGCCGGAAGCGATAGGGCCGCTTTATTTGCGCGGCCGCTTGCGAAAACAGGGCCACAGATTCTTGACAGGTATGGACGCTTGTCAGTATTTCGGCGTTTCTAGAATTTTCGTTTTTTGAACGCTCATATCCGCCGCGCGGCAGGCCCCGCCCCTGGAAAGCCCCTTGTCCACACCGCGTGAAAGCGAAACTGTGGTCCCACGATGAAGCGCGACCCCGCCATTCTGCTGCTCGCCATCGGCCAGACGCTGGCCTGGGCTTCTATCTATTACGTGTTTCCGGCGCTACTGCTGCGCTGGGAGCAGGATCTGGGCTGGTCCAAGGCGGACCTGACGGCGGCGATCACCATGGCGGTGCTGGTCTCGGCCATCGCTTCGCCGGCGACCGGACGGATTATCGACCGCGGGTATGGCGCCGCCTTGATGGCGGGGTCGGCGGCGGTGGGCGGGCTGGGGCTGTTCGTCCTCTCCTTCGTCACACAGCAATGGCAGTTCTATGCGGTCTGGCTGGCGATCGGGGTCGCCATGGCGGGATGCCTGTACGAACCCTGTTTCGCCATCGTCACCCGCGCGCGCGGGATCGACGCCAAGCGCGGCATCGTTCTGATCACCCTGGTGGCGGGCTTCGCCAGCACCATCAGCTATCCGGCCGTCTTCTCGCTTTCCGAACTGATGGGCTGGCGCGGAACGGTGCAGGCGCTTGCGGTGCTGACCGTTCTGGCCGTCGTCCCGATCCTGTGGTTCGGCGGACGCCTGTTGGAGGCCGGCCGGCAAACGGATCTGCCGATCACCGCGACTCAGGGTCCGGTCCGCGGTTTTCTGAAGGAACCGGCCTTCTGGTTCTTGGGCTTGGGCTTCGCCTGTCTGGCGGTGACCCACGGGGCGGCGCTGCATCACCTGTTGCCGATCCTGGACGAACGCGGCCTGTCGCCGGAGATGGCGGTACTTGCCGCCTCCTTCATCGGGCCGATGCAGGTGGCCGGGCGCATCGCGATGATGGCTTCGGAGCGCTTTCTCTCCAACCACGCCCTGGCGGCGACGGCGTTCACCGTGATGGGAGGTTCGATGGTGCTGCTGCTGTTCAGCGGGACGTCGCCCGGCTTCCTTGCCGGCTTTGTCATCTGTTTCGGCAGTTCCTACGGCACGGTGAGCATTCTACGCCCGTTGCTGGCGCGGGAAATCCTGGGCGGGGCCGATTTCGGCGCCAAATCCGGGGCCCTGGCGCTGCCCTATCTCGCCGCATCCGCCAGTTCTCCCTTTCTGGGTTCGCTGATCTGGGAGTTCGGCGGATACGATCTGATGCTGCCGGTTTTGCTGGGCCTGGCCGCCGTCGGCTGCGGCCTCTATTGGAACGCCCACAGGTTGGCGGGCGCGCAACATTAGACACATCCTACCCTGAAGGCGTATAAGGCCCTTCGCAAATGCGAAATGGTGCTGGGGAAGGATACATGGCGGATTTCGACAAGAAGACCTTGGGTGACTGGGAATCCCTGGTGGAGAAGGAAACCAAGGGCAAGCCGGCGGACGATCTAACCTGGACCAGCCCCGAGGGGATCGACGTCAAAGCGCTCTACACCGCCGAGGATCTCGACAATCTCGCCCATATGGACGGCATGATGCCGGGCGCGGCCCCCTTCGTGCGCGGCCCGCGCGCCTCTATGTATACCCAGCGGCCCTGGACGGTTCGGCAATATTCCGGTTTCTCGACGGCCGAGGAATCCAACGCCTTCTACCGCAAGAACCTGGCCGCCGGTCAGATGGGGCTGTCCATCGCGTTCGATCTGGCCACCCACCGGGGCTATGACAGCGACCATCCCCGCGTCATCGGCGATGTCGGCAAGGCGGGGGTCGCCATCGACTCGGTAGAGGATATGAAGATCCTGTTCGACGGCATTCCGCTCGACAAAATGTCGGTCTCTATGACCATGAACGGCGCGGTCCTGCCGGTGCTGGCGATGTATGTAGTGGCGGGCGAGGAACAGGGCGCAACGCAGGCGCAGCTTTCCGGGACCATTCAGAACGACATTCTGAAAGAATTCATGGTCCGCAACACCTATATATATCCGCCCGAACCCTCGATGCGGATTGTCGCCGACATCATCGAGCATACGGCGCACCATATGCCGAAATTCAACTCGATCTCGATTTCCGGCTATCACATGCAGGAAGCGGGTGCGACGCTGGTTCAGGAACTGGCCTTCACCATCGCCGACGGGATCGAATATGTCCGCGCCGCCACCTCCAAGGGGCTGGATGTGGACAAGTTCGCGCCGCGCCTGTCCTTCTTCTTCTGCCTGGGCATGAACTTCTTCATGGAGGTGGCCAAGCTGCGCGCGGCGCGCTATCTCTGGGCCAATCTGATCAAGGACAAGTTCGACGCCAAGGACCCGAAGAGCCTGATGCTGCGGACGCACTGTCAGACCTCCGGCGTGTCGCTGGCCGAACAGGATCCCTATAACAACGTCATCCGCACCACGGTCGAAGCGCTGGCGGGCGCGCTGGGTGGCACGCAGTCGCTGCACACCAATTCCTTCGACGAGGCGCTGGGCCTGCCGACCGATTTCTCCATGCGGATCGCGCGGAACACGCAGCTTATCCTGCAAGAGGAAACCTATATTACCAAAACGGTGGATCCGCTTGCGGGCTCCTATTACGTGGAAAGCCTGACCGACAGCCTGATCCAGGAAGCCGGCAAGCTGATCGAGGAAGTGGAAGCCATGGGCGGCATGTCCAAGGCGGTCGCCGAAGGCATGCCCAAGATGCGGATCGAGGAAGCCGCCGCCCTGCGTCAGGCGCGCATCGACAAGGGCGAGGAAGTCATCGTCGGCGTCAACAAGTACCAGCCGCAGGACCCGGACCAGGTCGATGTGCTGGACATCGATAACGCCAAGGTCCTGAAGGCGCAGGTGGAGCGCCTGAAGACGATCCGCGGCAGCCGCGACGAGGCCGCCTGCAAGGGCGCGCTGGAGGCGATTACCAAGGCCGCGGAAAGTGGCGAAGGAAACCTTCTCACGCTCGCCATCGAAGCCGCCCGGCACCGCGCGACCGTGGGCGAAATCTCGGATGCGATGGAAAGCGTCTTCACCCGGCACCGCGCCGTGGTGCGCTCCATCTCCGGCGTCTACGGCTCCGCCTATGAAGCGGACGAGGGCTTTCAGCGCATCAAGGCGGAAATCGACGCCTTCGCCGAAGCGGAAGGCCGCCGTCCGCGCATGCTGGTGGTGAAGATGGGTCAGGACGGCCACGACCGCGGCGCGAAGGTGATCGCCACGGCCTTTGCGGATATCGGCTTCGACGTCGATGTCGGCCCGCTGTTCCAGACGCCCGAGGAAGCCGCCCGCCAGGCCATCGAAGCCGACGTCCACGTCGTCGGCGTCTCCAGCCAGGCCGCCGGCCACAAAACGCTGGTGCCCGCATTGATTGAGGCGCTGAAGGCGGAAGGGGCCGACGACATCCTGGTCGTCTGCGGCGGCGTCATCCCGCCCCAGGATTACCAGATGCTGCTGGATACCGGCGTCAGCGCCATCTACGGCCCGGGCACCAACATCCCGAAGGCGGCGTCGGAGATTTTGACCTTGATCCAGGGCGATGCGGCGGTGGCGGCGGAGTAGCAGACTCAGTCTGCCGGACTTGCCCCAACAGGCTTGGCCTGTTGGACACCGTTTGGCGGCCCGTGTTAGACTCCTGTCATGAGCGACCCGAAAACCACCGACGCGCCAGACATCCAGTTTTCCTCGACCGTGTTTCCTACGGAGGAAGACATGGCGTTGTGGGAGTCGCTTTCCACTGATGAGCAACGCGCTATTGTCGCGCGCGACGAGGAAGCGGGCTTCCGGTCCGGCGCCGCGCCAGAAGAGTCTCTGAGCGAGAGGCTTGCCCGCGTTCGCGCCGCTTCCATCCGTGCGGTATGAGCTCAGCCGGCAGGCCTCGGCAAAGATCGACGAAATCATCCGCTATACCGATGCGCATTTCGGCCCGTCCCAAACGGAAGAGTATCTGAGCGGTCTGACCAACAGTTTCGATCTGTTGTGCGACAATCCCGGAATGGGCCGGTCTTGGGGCCGGAAGACACGTTGTTACATCTACCGCTCGCACTATGTTTTCTATCGTCTCTTGGATAGACACATATTGATCACCGACCTTCGCCACACACCACAGGCCCTACCCCGACGAGACAGGTAATCGCACCGACCGTCGCCGATATCGGCTTCGATGTCGACGTCGGCCCGCTGTTCCAGACGCCCGAGGAAGCCGCCCGGCTGGCCATCGAAGCTGACCACCACGTCGTCGGCGTCTCCAGCCAGGCCGCCGGCCACAAAACGCTGGTGCCCGCATTGATCGAGGCGCTGAAGGCGGAAGGGGCCGATGACATCCTGGTCGTCTGCGGCGGCGTCATCCCGCCCCAAGATTACCAGATGCCGCTGGATACCGGCGTCAGCGCCATCTACGGCCCGGGCACGAACATCCCGAAGGCGGCGTCGGAGATTCTGACCTTGATCCAGGGCGATGTGGCGGCGGCGGCGGCGGCGGAGTAGCGCCGGATTTCTTACGCAATGCTATTAGCAAACTTTGCCAAAATACCAAATTAGCACCCATGGAGGACTTACCATGGCCACGATGAACGTTTCTTTGCCCGACCCGATGAAGGAATGGGTTGAAGCACAGGCAAATACGGGACGGTACAGCAACGCCAGCGATTATGTCCGGGACCTGATCCGCAGGGATCAAGAGCGCGCGGCGCAGATTGCCCGATTGCAATCCGCCATCGACGCGGGGTTGGAGAGCGGTGTCGCAGCCGGCTTCGATATGGAGATGCTGCAAGCCGAACTCGACCGGGCTTGATGGCACCTTACCGTATCAGCAATCTGGCGCGGGACGATATCCTCACTATCGGCCAGTATACTCAACGCACATGGGGCAAAGCCCAACGCCGAACATATCTGTCTGGTCTAAACACACGGTTTCTATTGTTGGCGGAAAATCCAAGTCTTGCGCCTGACCGCACAGAATTCACTCCAGCGGCTCGTCTCTTCCTCTATAAAGAGCACCTGATCGTCTGCACACCGGACAGCAACGATATCCTTATCGTCCGCGTTTTGCACAGGCGTGTGAACTTGCCCGAAATATTCAACTAACTGCAGACATCCTGACCGCCAAGCCGAAGAGAAGATTGGAGGGTCATACGCAGCGCTGAAGCAATGTGGCGAAGGCTGCGGAGTAACTGCTGCTTAGCGTGTTGTTTTGCCTTCGGTAACGTGAACTCGAAATCCATGCACTATCGCGCCAAGCATGATTGATCCAACAAAAACCACTTAAAGGGTATTTTTATTGGGAGAAAACGACTAAATAGTACACATGAGAAAATCCAATGTCAGAAACCGGAAATTCCAAAAGAAGCCGCTTTACCGGAAGGTCAACACACTGGCCCGCGGCGTGCATCATCGTGGGGGTAAGGAATACAAAACCACCCGTCATTCCCGCAATGCGCGACACAACCAAACTAGTCTCGGGCCAATGCACAACAAGCACCGCAATGGGTTGGACTACACACCCTTGTTCATGTTTCTGCTGTCGCGCGTTGGTGAAGATTGGACCGAGACGTACCGCGAAGCAGCCGCCCGGCTGGATCGTCTCGATCCGATATTCTGGTTGGTTGCGCACAATGAAGAGGAAAAACAAAGTTTGGTGGGTATGGGTGAAAGCAGCTATTACAGCGGCCTTTATGTGGATGAGAACAACCGCCTTGCCATTGTCGACCCAACAATCCGGTTAGAAGACCTGCACCCTTGGTGTTCGTGCTGTACTCACACCTTCAATGGCAGGCGTTTTGTGAACAAATACAGTTGGGAAAGACACCTGGAACAAAACCGCAGGGATGAGCAGGACCGATTAGAGTAACCCACCGGTTCCAACCGTCGTCACCACCAATCGAGCCGCCGGATGCGAGCCCCATGCGTCCGCCCCGGGCCGCACCCTTTTGGACTATCCCTCGACCGGAAGGTTGACCGTCAGCGCCAAGCGGATCAGGTCGGTTCTGCTCGCCGCACCGGTCTTTCGGAAAATCGACTTCTGCTGGGTTTTGACGGTTTCGGGGCTGACGCCGCGGATGTCGGCGATTTCGGGCAAGGAACGGCCGCCGACAAGGAGTTCGACGACGGAGATTTCGGTGTCGGTCAGTTCGTATAGTTTCTGCAGGCCGCGGGTCGAGACGAAGTCCCGGTTGTCGGGATCGATAACGCTGATCAGGGCGCCCTTGAAGCGGCTGTCGATTTCTCCATTGCTGTCGCGCACCGGGGAAATCTCGATCAAGTACGGGTCGCCGCCATCCGCCTTGTCGATCCGCATCAGGACCGACTCGGCCGCCCCCTCGCCGGCCGCTGTCATACCGATTTCCCGCACAGCGGCCTGCACTTGCATCAGGTCCTCTGCGCTGCGCAGCAGCAGCTTGCTGTTGGGCCCAATGCCGATACCCTGCTGACGGTCGACGATCTCCTGCGCGGACCGGTTCCGCTCCAGCACTTCCCCATTCGGAAAAACCAGGAAAAGGCCGACCCGATACCGGTCGAGCGCGCCCAGAACCGCGTTATAGCGCGTCTGCAGCATGTGAAAACCGCGGCCCAGGGCGACCGCCTTTGCGATATGCGGCCAGAACATCAGGGCGCTCCGGCGTTCAAGCTCCGTCGCCCCATCCCGGTCGCCGGCATAGTGATAGGTGACGGCGTCGATCCAGGCGCGTTCGTCGTTCAGTCGGATCGCCATACGGCGGAACACGTTGATCTCGTTACGCAGCCAGACCACGTCCGGGCGGTTTTCGAAGAAACCCGGCTCGGGCCAGACATCCTCGTCCGTCACAATGGTGCCGGCGGGGCTGGTCGCGCTTTTAACAATGGCCGGCACATCGTAATGCGCATATTTTTCCGCATATTCCTTGAGGACATGCAAAGGATAGATGCCGGAGGCTTTCTGAAAGCCGAACCAGGTGTGGTCCAGGGCTTCCGCCGCCTGGATGGTCGCGCCCACCGCGCCGACCGCCGGCGCCAGCCGGTCCAGAATGCCCGACCAGGCATCGGGATTGATGGCGGCGTCGTAGATGTCGCCGATAAGCAGCAGGTCGTTCTGACCGATTGTCATTCTTGTCCCCGCCTTTTCCCAAAGTGCGCCTTGTCCGCTAGGGTATCGGTTTCGAACGATGAAGCCAGTCGCGCAATGTTCGCCGTCACAGGGGCCGGACGGCGGCGTCACGCCGGCCGGCCCCGTTACGGTGCATTTGGACCGAAGTTCTAACGGCGTCTGCGGCGATACCCTACAACGCCGATTGCGCCCAGTGCCGCCGCCAACAGCGGCAAGGCCGCGGGAACGGGCACCTGGGAGACGGAAACCGACGCCGTGAACAGACCGCTGGAACCGCCTTCGAAGAAGGCCTGGAAAGCGATGACGCCGGTGTCGCTCAAATCCACATCCTTGCCAACCCCGCTGACGCGGCGCACGTCGCCGGGCGCGACCTCCAGCAGTTGCTGCGCCAGAAGGACGGGAATCACCGGAAAGTCGGCGGAGGCCAGGAACAGGCCTTCACCGATAATGTCCGGCGCATCGTTCAATCCAAACAACGTGTCGCTCATGATCCTGGAACTGAAGGCTAGGTCGCCAGAATCGTTCATCACCGCGCCCGTGGGCTGGAAGAAGTACTGAAACCCCGGCAGTGTTTCGATCCGGTCGTTCGTCCGCACGGAAAACGCCTTGCCGTCTTCCGGAAGGCCCGACACGATCGCGTCGCTTCTGAAACCGTTTCTCTTGCCCGTCGCCGTACCTCCGAAGGCCACACCGCCAGTGTCGGAAATACGCGGCGGGGCCCCTGAGGCAGGCAACCTGTTGAATTCCGAATCCTGTCCATTGCCGCTGTCCGGGGTCGCATCCCCAATCTGGGCGACCGTTTCCAACGGGCCCGGCCCGGAGCGGAAGACGCCTTCCGTCCCGTCATTCCCGTCGCCGCCTGTACGCGCGGTGAAAACGACCGCCCCCCCTTCATTGAGATCCGGTTGGCTGAAACCGCTGAATTCCTTCCCGTCCGGCGCGATTTCCCCCTCCACGGCGACCAAGCTGGCAGCAGCGTTCCCTTGCACGAAGATGCCTTCGGTTCGGTCCGCGCCGATAAACAGCCCCGTTTCGGCATGGAAGCCCACCTCCCCCTTCGAGTTGATGACCGGGCTTTTTCCCAGCCTTGCGTAACGGCTGCCCGTCGGGGCCAAATCCCCTTCGAAGACCACCGTCTGAATGGCTTCCCCCACGCCGTTGGTTCGGAAAATACCTTCGCTGAAAATCTTGGCCGGCGTCGGCGTGGTGGTTGCGAAGAAAGCGACATCTCCATTGTCAGCAATGCTGGCGCGGAAACCGAAGCTTTCATACTCCCCACCCTCCGGCGTTGCGTCCCCTTCGAAGGCGACCAAGTCCGTGACCTCTCCATCGCCCCGGAATACGCCAGAATCGTTCTGGGCGCCTTTTTCCGGGGTCGTCCTGCCGATGAAGGCGACGGCGCCCCGATCATTGATTCGGGGGACGCTGAAGCCGGTGAACAGCGTGTTTCTCTCGGTCAATTGCCCGGACAGGGCAATCGTGTCGAAATCTATCGTGATCGCCTGCGCCTCTCGGGCGGCGGCCGGTATCATGACGGTAAGAACGGCTACTCCCCCGAGGAGTCCGGAGAGCAAGCGGTTGGTTTTTCTGACCATGGTGGAACTTATCCCTTATCTATTCAGCCCGGTTCTCCAGGCTCCCGTATCTTGCCCGCTCCATGAATGAAGATACGGAAAGGCAGGCCGCTTGCGCGTCCCCGGATCGGGGGATGCGCAGTTGAGAAAACAAGCCCGCAATGTAAACGGCGATTGAAGAAGCACGGCCGATTGGCCTGCTGCGGTATCAGGATGATGCCCGGCAACACCCGGGAACGATGTCGCGAACCGAGGCAGGTAACCGCACCGGCCTTCACCGCTATCGGCCTCGACATCGATGTCGTCCCGTTGTTCCAGACGCCCGAGGAAGCCGCCCGCCATGCCATCGAAGCCGACGACATCCTGATCGTCTGCGGTGACCTGTTCCCCCAAGAGCCCTTGTTTATAAGTTTGCTCTGTTCAGGCTTTGCCCAAAGCGGCGAACGGGCGGGGGAAGACAGCGCCGTTGTACTGTCTGGCGGCGACGTTCGTGCCGACGGTGGCAAAGGCCATATGGGCGCGGTGCGCCGATATTGATCACGATAGCGCTAAGCTATTGCCGGCGTAATTGCGGTCAGTCTCGCCTAACCGAGTCCTGCATAAGCTGGCTCTGGGCCTGATCGTCCAACGGATCGACCCCGTCCAGACGCTCTTGCAGCGTGCTCAGCATTGCGCGGACCTTGCAGTGATGAAGCTTGTATTTGCCGCCCACCTCGATGTCATCGTCGGTTTCAAGGTCGAGCATGTTCTTGAGTTGAAGGACAATCACGCCATCCAAATCGATTTTATCGAAGTCGGGATCAAACAGCCGGTTTGCCAACCGTCCGAACAGGTTCTTATTGCGTTCCAAAGCCACGTTGCAGAGGCCGATCTTATTTTGCAGGACGACGACCAGATCGGATGGCAAATAGGCGCGGCGATCCATCCGCTTTGACAAGCCCGCAGCGACTTTCAAGACGGGCGTGCTGTTCTTCGCCGCTTCGGCAAGCGTGCCGGTCAAGGACGGCGGTTTCGGTTTTTCAGGCACGACAACTCTTCCTTCGTCCATTCACTAAGCCACCCGAAAACCGCCGGTCGCATAGTCCGTCACAACGTCGCTTGGAGGGGTGCGGTTTCTTTCCGCCCCCTGGACCCGCCCAAGCGGGAAACCGCGACAGCGCGCTTAACGTCCTCTCGCACCATCGGAAGCCCGCGGCTTACACGGGTCGCTTAGAGTGCATTATTGTAGCACCTTCCAAGGGTTTTCAGATCGGCAAACGGCACATTCTCGTCCCGTACGGGCAGTTGTACGCCCGGAAAGGCCACGCCCAGAAACCGCCTCGCCTTGTCGGACTCGAGCTTGATCGAAACGGGATACAGGCACTCATCCTTTCCTTTCTCCAACCGGTAGGTGCCGATGTAGACGGTTTGTTTCGCAAGTGCTGTAAAGGGAAAGGCGTTCTTCGGCGGTAGCGTAACCTCGCTTAGTCCTAGAAAATGGGCATCCAGCGACACGAGTTCGTAGTCTCCCGGTTTCACCGCCAGAAGCTTGAAATGGGTCCCTTCAAATTCAATGGGGCCTATTATGGAAGATTCAAGCACAAACACGGGATTTTCTGTCCATGCCCAGTAATGGGTAAGCCTCCTTACACCAGTGTCCACCGGAAGCCAGCCAATCTCCCAGCTTTCGTTATGCCCGCTCAGCGCATCGGGGTTCACCCCCACCAGAACCAACGCCTTTTCGGTATTCGAAGGATCGACTTCGGCCGATTCACTTACCAAGTGACGAGGGTTCGTTGCACAGGCCCCCAAGACCAAAATAGCTGTCAGCCAAAACGCTTTTTGGAACCATCCGCATTTCTATCCTTCCAACGACCGGCATCCCCTAGCCAGTCAAAATCTTACCGCTAGAGATTTCTCTTTCGACCGGCCCGCCGCCCCTGGGTCAGGGGCCATCCTCCGATCACCCGACCCTTGGACATGTCGCTTCCAGGCGCGGCGCGATCGCCGGGTCATTGATGAAGGACTGAAAGGATTGGGAAATGGAATCGTTAACGGCGGCCGCCATGAACTGCAGGCGGTTTTTCACAAAACCGATGTTGGTCCGCTCCGTCTTTGATAGAAGCACGGTGCCGGAAGGATCGGTGAGCGTGAAGGTCACCGCTGTTTCGAGTTGTACGACAGCGCCGACCTTACCGGTGAATTTCATGAAATCCACGCTGCCGCCCAAACGACAGATCGAGTTGCCTCTACGAGATATACGCATCTGCCGCAATTCCTGGGCAACCCCCTCTTCAACATAGTCGGCGACATTCTTTGTCAGCCTAATCAGGTCAAAGTTTCTCGCATCAATTTGATTCGGGTCCCTGTCATCCTGCCTGTTGTCCGTGAACGGGACAGTCGTGATCGCAGCATCGACCGTCTGAAAGGATTTTGGCTGATATACAAGGTTGATCGGCTCTGCGCAGCCAAGAGCCCCGAACGCCGTGATTACGAGAAGAGTGGATTTCAAGGGGTAATATCTAAAGAGACCTCGACCCACCGCTCTTAGGCTTTCTCGCATTGGTCCTCCGCCACCGTAACGAAGGCTTCGGTGCTCAACAGCGTATCGATGTTGCGTTGGATTCCCAACATGATCGGCTCTTCATGGGGGTCGTTGGAGATTGTCTCGTTGAAGAGTTCTTGGCCAGTCCGGGTATCGACCAAAACATAGTTTACGGTGACAGCAGGCTTTGGAGAGGTGACGGCATCCGGCGCGTCCAATCTGAACTCCACGACATCCCCAGAAAGAAGGCAGTTACTGTCCGCAAAGACATCGGACCCTGCATGGGTTAGTTCACGACGCACCGCATCGGCATACAGTGTAGAGACCGGCTGGTTCAGTTCGATGGTCAGGAAATTGAAGGGGAACTGATTGTCGCTCAATCCCTCAGGTGGATCATAACCGAACTCTTCAACCGTGACTGACGCATAGACTTCCTGCAACGTCTTGGCTTTATACTCCGCAACGACAGGAACGGTCGTTGTGCATGCGGCAAGTAGAAGAACCAACACCAGAGACAGACGCTTCATAACTTCTCATCCCCCAACAAACAGCAACCACTTCCACGAGTGATTGAACCATCGACGACTCTGAAAAGAAAGCTATATCAGAGAGCAAAACGCAACGCGCCTACAACCGTAACAAAGAATTCGTAAGATCCGCTGATGGTGCCAGATTCAGGCGACAATGGCCCCGATACCGGGGAACCAAATAGCGTGACGGAATGGGTTCCGATCACGGTTTGAGGCAAAGCTTCACGGTGCGGGTCACAGTGACAGTTTGCCGAAGCGCAAACGCTGGGCTTCGAGCAGCCATTACCGGAGCGCCTTCAACGCGATGAAACCAGTTTTGACCCATCCAAGCACGACGGAATATGCGTTCCAATGATTTCTTCAAGTTCCGAGAACTGCACGAACAAGGCGTTGTCTATTGCACTTTCAAACCGGGCCTGCGCCACCGTCACTTCAACGTCCGAGGCGCTGATATTTCTTACCCACACCGTGTTGATGGTGTAGTACCAGCTTGAAGACACGGCACCTGGTGGTTTTCTGAGACCGAAGGTTTTCGTTTCAATCTCGTACTGGTTATCCACGAAGTAACCTCTATGGACGACCTGCGGCGGCTCGGTGGCATCGGAGAAAAGATCCACATCCAGGGGCGCGCCACGCATCCTTTCGATAATGCATGTGCCGACGGCGTCGCTACTGCCTTTACCGGAAAAAACGAAGTCGTACGGTCCGTCATACCCAAGAACCGCGCATCCTGAGGTTAAGGCGCCGACAATCAAGAGCGGCCCCTGCCATCTGCCCTTACTTCGAAGCCAGCTCAAAAAGACTCGGATTGGACACATACGGGCGCTGAAAACCAATGTCCTTACTCTCAACTTTAAGAAGAACCTAGCGTAGATTAGATTGGACATCCAGAATAGGCCAGCGCCGCGACCGGTTGCGGTGAGAAGTTGTCCATCCGCAAGCTCCCGCCATACCCCAACCAGAAACCACCATGACCATCGTCAACATCGGTGACTTGGGCATCAAGCTGGGTGTGTCGTTGTTCAAAAGGCACGGTCCAACGATCTCCAAGGGGGATCGCATCGGGTTGATAGCAGCGTACGGCAGGGGAAGATCTTGGGGCCGGAGCGGAACCGGCCTAATCGGCCAGCCTAAAAACCGAACTCTCCGTCCCGAAATAATTGTCCCAGGCGAACCAGTAGGACAGCCGCCCCGGCAGGCGGGGCAGGCGCTCGCCGTCCGCCGCCGTTAGAAATTGTTCGGACAGGGTCCAGGTCTGCGCGCCGTCGCTTAGGCCGCGTGAACCGTCCGCGAGGGCGTGGAAGCGGCGCTCTCCCCGCCGATAGGCGCGCACCGTTTGGCTTTCCGCGTCGCCGATCAGGACGATGTTGAGGTCCCCGACGCGGTCGTTGATCACCTTGCCGCCTTCAAACGCTTTCAACGGCCAGGCCTTGGCCGCGCCGACCGTCTCGATCCCGAAGACGAAATCCTTGCGGGCGGCGATGCTCTCATCCCCCACACGGACTGGAAACATCAGCGCCGGGCTTTCGAAATAGCGTTGATAAACAACGCCCGCTCCCGCGCCGGACCCGTAATCACGGTCATAGCCCGTCTCCAGCGCCAACACCGTTGTGTCGGGATGACGGGCGCGCCAGTTGCCCCATGCGGTCAGCACCATGGGGCGGGTTTTGAGTGCGGTATCGGTCTTCGACAAGGGGCCGGCCACCGGGCGGCCGGTAAACTGGTTCCACAGGCTCTTGGTCGCCCGGTCGAACATCAGTTTGTTGGAGCGGTAGAGCAGGCCGGAATTGCCGAACTGGTGCGGCGGCTTCCCATTCGCCTGCGCGGTCTCGAACAGAATGCCCGAACCGCAGAGCGTGCAATAGGCGAGCGCCACGGGCACGCCGCCCACCACATCGTTCATCATCTCGTGCCAACCCATGATGCGCAGCGGATAGGCGCGGGCGTCACCATTAATCGCAACGCCGAAGACCAGATCGTCGTCCAACAGGTAATCCGCCTGCCCCGCCCCGATCATGGTTGGCCGGTCGAGCGCCGCGATGCCGTCCACCAGCACCCCGCCCCAGACAATTTCCTCAAGCCGGATTTTCATGGGTTTGTCGGGGAGGAATTCCAGGAAGCGCTTGTCCGTATTCCCCAACCAGCGGAGTTTCAGGGCGCGGTATGTCGGATGCGGTTCGATCTGCGGGTTCGCCTGTTGCCAGTCATAGGCCTGGTGCCAATGGCAGATCTTCTCCCCGGTCAGGCCGGACAGGCCCGCCGCGATGCTCTTGGCGCTGCCGGACCAGCGCATGGCCAGCACAAAGGTCGGGATCAGGCTTCTGTCCGCGGTCGCGACCAGGGCGTCCACCGCCGCCTGCCGCGCCGTCCCATGGGTGGCGAACAGGGCGATGGAATGTTCCATGACCCGCGCGTCGCTCAACGGCGGCGCCGGCGTCGCATAAAGCGCGCCCGACGGCGGCAGCCACAACAGCACGGCGCAGAGAGCGGCCGCGCGCGCATATCGGGGTATAGGGTCCATCATGACGGCGACAGTGCCCGCCGCCCCCCTCACGGTCCAATCACGAATGGCTTCAGGAGGTAACAACAGATCCCGGCCGCCGATCCATACCAAGGCATCACTCCGATCCGGGCGTACGCTGAGATGCCAGGCGCGATAAGGATAATATGACCGGGCGGTATCGCGACCGACACCTGGCCGACAGGAAAACCCCTTCGCCAGACATTTTCCATTCGCACGCTGTATTGCGAATGCGAGTCATTCTTAATATGATAAGCGATACCGATCTCCACCGAAGGCTTCTAGGCCTTGTCGGCATAAGGGGATGACACAGCCACGATCAATTTGGGAATCGCGCCATGGATGGGAAGGGTGTGGACTATAAAGCGTCGGTAATGCCGATCTTGTTTTCGGCGGACCTGGAGCGCGCATCCGACTATTACGCGGACCGGCTGGGTTTTCTGGTTCGCGACGAGGATGGAGGCCTGTATGTCCGCTATGCGGAATTCGCCTTTCGGGTGCTGCCGGCGGAGGAGACGGATCTGGTCTCCAATATCGGGGCGGTTTTCCATGTCGCCAGGGTGAACCGGCTCCACCGCCGCTTTCTACGCCAGCGGGTGCCCGATCTCGGCTGTCTACGGCGCAGCGCCGTGCTTCCGGCCCGGTTCTCTCTCCGCGACCCGGACGGCAACACACTCTATTTCGTCGACAAGACAGCGTATCCGGGCGTCCACGCCGCCTTTTCCGCAGACCAGCACAGAAAGACCACATGATGTCTCGATCCATGCGTACCGAAACCGACTCCTTCGGCGGCCTGGAGGTCCCATCGGACATGTATTACGGCGCACAGACCGCCCGCTCGCTGATGAATTTTCCAATCGGCGGCGAGACGATGCCGCGTCCCCTGATCCATGCCCTCGGCGTCATCAAACAAGCCGCCGCGCGCGTCAACAAGGCGCAGGGCAGGTTGCCGGGCGATCTGGCCGACGCCATCGACAAGGCCGCGGGCGAAATGGCCGCGGGACGGTTCGACGGCCACTTTCCCCTTGTGGTCTGGCAGACGGGCTCCGGCACGCAATCCAACATGAACGCCAACGAGGTCGTGGCGAACCGCGCCATCGAAATACTGGGCGGCGACGTCGGCTCCAAATCTCCGGTTCATCCGAACGACCATTGCAACATGGGCCAATCGTCGAACGACACCTTCCCCACCGCCATGCATATCGCGGCGGCCCGGGAGATCCAGGGGCGCCTCCTGCCGGGATTGGCTCACCTCAAAGGCGCGTTGGACAAGAAAGTCGAAGACTGGGCCGGCATCGTGAAGATCGGCCGAACCCACACGCAGGACGCGACGCCCTTGACGCTGGGCCAGGAGTTCAGCGGCTATGCCGCGCAATTGGAAATGGGCATGCGCCGTGTGGAGGAAGCCTGTGACGGCCTCTACGATCTGGCGCAGGGCGGCACCGCCGTCGGCACGGGCCTCAACACCAAAAAGGGCTTTGCAGAGGCGTTCGCGGCGGAAGTGTCCGCGATCACCCAATTGCCGTTCCGGACCGCCCCGAACAAGTTCGAAGCCCTGGCGGCCAACGACGCCTATGTCTATGCCCACGGTGCGCTCAACACGGTCGCGACGTCGCTCTTCAAGATCGCCAATGACATCCGCTTTCTGGGATCGGGCCCACGGTCGGGCCTGGGCGAACTCTCCTTGCCGGAAAATGAACCCGGATCCTCGATCATGCCCGGCAAGGTCAACCCCACGCAGTGCGAAGCGATGACCATGGTTTGCGCCCAGGTCCATGGCAACCACGCGACCGTCTCTTTCGCCGGCAGTCAGGGGCACTTCGAATTGAATGTCTTCAAGCCTGTGATGGCGAACGCAATGCTGCAATCCATCCGGCTCCTCTCGGATGCGGCGGTCAGCTTCGCGGACCGCTGCGTCGCGGGTATCGCCGCGAACGAAGCCAACATTACATCCTTGATGGAAAGATCGCTGATGCTGGTCACGGCCCTGGCGCCGGTCATCGGCTATGACAAGGCGACGGAAATCGCGAAGACAGCGCACAAGAACGGCACGTCGCTGCGTGAAGAAGCCCTGGCCCTGGGTTTTGTCACCGAGGAGGAATTCGACCGGCACGTCCGCCCGGAAAACATGATAGGCCCCGGCGGCTGAGCATCGACTCGCCTGGATAACGACTCTGTCGCGAAAGGACCGCGAAACCAGTCGCGCTGCGCCTTGCCGCCGCACACCGGCAGACAGTACCGGCTAAATTATCGGTATTTTCGGTCGAATTACCGAACACACCCAAAGGCGGGGCGTCAGGGAAAAGGCGCTGAGCCGCCGCTCCCCGTTCCAACCTGAAACCTGCTTGCGCCGCGCCTATTCCGCGAAGGCTTTTTCCACCACGAATTCGCCGGGCTTGGCGTTCGAACCTTCTTCCAGACCGGCTTTCTCTGCCAGGGCCTTGGTGTCCTTGATCATCGCCATGGAGCCGCAAATCATAACCCGGTCGGTGGTGGGGTCCAGCGGGGGCAGGTCCAGATCCTGGAACATCTTGCCGTTTTCGATCAGGTCGGTGATGCGGCCCGTATGCATGAAGGCCTCCCGCGTCACCGTCGGATAGTAGACCAACCGTCCGGCGACCATCTCACCCACCAGCGGGTCGTTGCGCAACTCCTCAACCAGTTGCTGACCGTAATCCAGATCCACCACGCGGCGGCAGGTATGGGTCAGGATCACCTGGTCGAACTTCTCATAGGTCTCCGGGTCGCGG
>JANQIT010000212.1 GCA_028282025.1 Hwanghaeella sp.
AGGTCCCCGGTAATCGCATCCCCCGCATGCAGCTTCAGAACATCGTCCCGCCCCGCCGCGAGTTCGCCGATCTTTGCCACGACCATCGGAAACCCACCCGACCGAACCCGCGTCCGCTCCCCATCCAGAACCAAGCTCATCCGGCTGTCCGCCCTCAGACGTGAGTGGTGATCGTTGATGTGGAGGATGGTGAGCGTGTCGGCCCAGGCGGGGGCGGCGAACAGGATGCAAAGTAGAGCTGTGAGGCGTAAGACCATATAACTTTCCCCCGCAAACAATGACTAGAACAAAACATGAAAACCATATAGGTTGAAACTGTATTTGTAAGTAGGCAAGGATCTCCAGAATGCTAACTGACGATCAAATCTCAGACACATTGATCAGTTGCTTTGTACCGCTTAAATGTGACGTACAGTTCTTTGACTATGGTACCAAATTGAGGTTTCGCGTTCGCGATAACACGGAAAGCACACTGGTCGAGTTTCCAAATCTTGTTGTTCGTAAGGTTCGCGTGCCTAGCTGCCTCAGAACCATAGTCTCTGAAACACGCGAGCGTTTAGCTCGTCGCGGCTGCACACTAGAACCGTTCTCCTCCCCCATTCTCGCGATGTCTCAATGACGATGCGGAACCGAGAAATGTGGGTGGTAAGGTGTGCGCCTACCCCACAATCTTGGCAAGCGTCACTATTCCGCTGCTAATGCCCTTTAGCTGCGGATCTGGTATTTCTCTGATTTTAGTCACAACCAGAATATGATCGGACGCAGAAAAGCAGGTTTGAGAGGTAATTATTCCATTCCGATAGAAGCCGCAAAGTCATCCCACTTTCCTAAAAGAGGAATGCACGCGATATGGATAATCAACCAACAACCATAAATAATATTATGGTTCCAAAACAAATCGGCTCGTATCTTACCATGCGCCAGCTGGTTTCGCAGTGAAGGTCCGCCGCGAAACACAAAAAGTAAATCGAGTTCGTACAAGTACTTGTCCAGGAAAATTGCACCCAGTTCCAAGCGGTGTTTGTCAAGTAGCTGCGTTAAAGAAGCTTCAGTTTGTATGCCATCGTGGACCACGGTGGTGTCAACGCCCTTAAGTCCTAGAACATGGCGGAGAGAATTTTCCAACTGTGGTACTAATAGGCTTGCGGCTTCAATGCTCTGCCCCCCGAGCAAATGAAGAAGACCACGGGCATAAATGTATGCATGGTCTTCTGGGACAAACGGGCTATTCGACAACAACAGAGTAATTTGATCTTCATCTAAGTGATGCTGATCGGTGATGATATTTCCGATTGGCAAAACTATACCACTAGTTGCAATACGTCGCTCCAAGTCGCGATACCGCGACGCCATATACTTTAGATGCTCCTCACTGGAATCCGCGTCACTGCCAGAACCGGCAGACTGAAAAACAACTCGCCCCTGAAAATCATGCACGGTAACTGGCATGTCGAAACTTAGCGGAGCAATTTCGCCTTGTTTACGCACATTCGCTAGCAATTCATCAGGGTTTGGTGGGCTTTCAAAAAACAGAAAACTGCGCAAAGCAGAACTGAGTGGCTTATCTGATACGGAACTAACTGCACCGTCCACAATCTTGGTTAGGTCGAGTGGTGTTGAGATCGTACTCGTCTCATCTCCAATCTTCAGTTGGACCGACCTAAGCTCTTCGTGAAGCTTTTCTCGACGCGCTTTTGTTCCCTTCATCGGACGAAGATATTCAATAGCATCGTGCAAATATGACGCGTAAGCCATTGCGGATGAACTCATAGTTCTTCCACGTTCAACCAGGCAGCTTGCTGCGTTTTTTACGCAGTCGTCAGCGGCTTCTTCGCGAGAATCAGAGCGGTAAGCACGTGCGGCAACCTCATACAATTGCTTAGCGAGCTCGAAGGAAGAGGCTTCGAAGTTTATTTCACCAATCTCACGGCATCGTTCTGCGATTGTACCGGCAGGGCTCACACGCCTTTGCAAATCAATCGAGGCGATGCGGAATAGCCCGTTCGCGTCGCGTTGTTCGAAAGCCTTAGAGCACTGGTCACGAATGAAGTCTCGCAGCTCTGCAAATTCACTTTTGGACCAACCCATTGCGTTCGCTATTACACATGCTCGCTTTAAGATCTTAATTCCTGCTGCCGAGACTGGGCTGGTTGCTCCAAAAGCTAGAACTGCATTCCCATCATCCAATTTGCGGAGCGCCTCAACGTATGATCGGAATGCGAGTAGACCGGCGGCAACCTGTTTCCTGTCGCGAAGCCAGACCACATCGGAAACTCGTGCACGAAGACCGACATTCCTAAAATCACCGCAAACCTTTGCCAACTCTTTGATCTGGTCAACGAGCAAGTCAGATGGAACTAAAGTCCTTTCACCTAACATCACCATCATTGGGCCAAAAGGATCTAAAGCATTGTCTGGACGAAAATGATAGTTAGTAAGGCTATGGAAAAGACGGAAAACGTTTTTCTCTTCTCCATCCCGTTGTTCAATCTCCTTTGAAAGGATCGAGCACAAATCATAGCAGTCGATACTGTCAACGTCCGATAGAACGCTCTCAACATCTGTGTCTGAAATTCTATCTGCGTGAACAACAAAATCTACGCCAGGGACATCATCCAGGTTGCTCTTTTCACTCACACTGCTCCCCTCAACTCTCCTAGTCCATGTGCAATGAGCGAAATGATTTACTCCGCTTATATAACTAAACCGTGCAACTCGCTAACAAAAGCGCGAAGTTTTCTATCCCACTATCTTCGCCAACATCACCATGATGTTGCTGACGCCTTTTAGCTGACGGTCCGGGGTTTCCCAGCCTTTCATGACGACCAGCTTGTGGTCGGGGCGGAGTTTGGCGGCGCCCGCCTGCTGTTGCAGGAAGCCGATCAGTCCTTCGGGATTGGCGAAGGTATCGTTGCGGAAGTGGAGGACCGCGCCCTTGGGGCCGGCGTCCACCTTCTCCACCCCGGCGCGGCGGCAGAGCTGTTTGATGCGGACGACCTTCAACAGGTTCTCTACAGAATCCGGCAGGGGGCCGAACCGGTCGATCAGTTCCACCGCGAAACCGTCCAACTCCGCCTTGGTCTGCAACGACGACAGGCGGCGATAGAGCGACAGGCGCGCCGGCAGGTCGGCGACATAGGAATCCGGGATCAGGACGGCGGCGCCGATGGTGATCATCGGGGACCACTGATCCTCCACCTCTTCCTGGTGATCGGCCTTGGCGGCGGCGACGGCTTCTTCCAGCATGCGCTGGTAAAGCTCCACGCCGACTTCCTTGACGTGGCCCGACTGTTCCTCGCCCAACAGGTTGCCCGCCCCGCGGATGTCCAGGTCGTGGCTGGCCAGCGTGAAACCCGCGCCCAGACTGTCCAGCGTCTGAAGCACGTCCAGGCGCTTGGCCGCACTTTCGGTCAGCACCTTGCCGGGCGGGGTTGTCAGATAACAATAGGCGCGGATCTTACCGCGCCCGATGCGCCCGCGAAGCTGATAAAGCTGCGCCAGACCGAACATATCGGCGCGGTGGATCAGCATGGTGTTCGCACTGGGAATATCCAGGCCGGATTCCACAATATTGGTGGAAAGCAGCAACTCCGTCTTGCCATCGACGAAATCGCTCATCACCTGTTCCAGTTCGGACGGCGGCATCTGCCCATGGGCGACGGCCATTTTCAGATCGGGCAACAGTTTCTGAAGCCGCTCCCGGACCCGCGACAGATCGGCGACGCGCGGACAGACATAGAAAACCTGCCCACCCCGGAAACGCTCGCGCTGGATCGCCTCCTTCACCACCACCGGGTCATAGGGCGTGACGAAGGTGCGGATCGCCAGCCGGTCGACCGGCGGGGTGGCGATGATCGACATCTCCCGCACACCGGTGAGCGCCAGTTGCAGCGTTCGGGGAATAGGCGTCGCGGTCAGGGTCAGCACATGAACGTTGCTGCGCAACTGTTTCAGGCGTTCCTTCTGGGCGACGCCGAAATGCTGCTCCTCGTCCACAATCAGCAGGCCGAGATCCTTGAAGGAGATCGACTTGGAGAGCAACGCATGGGTGCCGACGATAATATCGACCGTGCCGTCGGCCAGCCCCTCCTTCACCGCCGTCGCCGCCTTGCCGGTGACCAGCCGGGAAAGCTGCTCCACCCGCACGGGAAGCCCCTTGAACCGTTCCTCGAAAACCTTGAAATGCTGGCGCGCCAGAAGCGTGGTCGGCACCACGACCGCGACCTGCAGGCCGTGCATCGCGCCGACGAAGGCGGCGCGCAACGCAACTTCCGTCTTGCCGAAACCGACATCGCCGCAGACCAGCCGGTCCATCGGCTTGCCGGTCGCCAGATCGCCCAGCACGTCGGAAATGGCGCGCAACTGGTCGTCCGTCTCCGAAAAGGCGAAGCGGGCGCAGAATTCGTCGAACGCCCCCTCACCCGGCGTCACCACCTCGCCGCGTTTCAATTCGCGTTCCGCCGCCACCTTCAGCAAGGCGTCGGCCATTTCCTTCATGCGTTCTTTCAGCTTGGCCTTGCGGGCCTGCCAGGCGACGCCGCCCAGCTTGTCCAGCGCCGCGCCCGCATCTTCGGAGCCGAAGCGCGACAGCGTCTCGATATTCTCCACCGGCACATAGAGCTTGTCGTCGCCGGAATAGAGCACGCGCAGGCAGTCGTGCGGGGCGTTGTTGACGGTCAGCGTCTCCAGCCCGTCATAGCGCCCGATTCCATGGTCGATATGCACGACCAGATCGCCGACCTCCAGGCTGGAAACCTCGCTGATGAACTCGTCCGCGCGGCGGCGGCGCTTGGGCGGCCGGGCCAGACGTTCGCCCAGGATGTCCTGCTCCGTCCAGACGGTCAGCCCGTCCGCGGTGAAGCCGTGTTCCAGTTCCAGCACGGCGAAAGATTTCGATCCCGGCTCACCCGCCAGCGCGTCGTCCAGTGTGTCCACCGTCGCAGTGACGGGGATTTCATGCTCCTCGAACAGCGCCTTCATCCGCGTCCGCGCGCCCTCGCTATAGGCGGCGATCAGCAGGCGGTCTTCCCGCACCTCGGCCACGCGCGCCTTCAGTTCGGAGAACAGGTCCTTGTTCGGATCCTTGCGCACGGCGGCAAAGTCCAGAACGCTGCGCCCGCCCGCATCGCGGCTGTGCGCGCCGGACGCCTCCGCCTCCCCGTGATCCGCCAAGGCGAAGGGCGACAACGCCACCGTCGGGCGGACCTCCAGGTAACCGTCCCAGTCATCCCGGTCGACAAACATCTCCTCCACCGGGGCGGGCTTGTAGGGCGGCGCGCCGTCCAACGGGGCCTGCCCCACGGTCTTCGGCATCAGGTCCACGCGCGACTGATAGTGATCGGCGACGGTGTCCAGCCGCGCCTCGACCGCGGCGCCGACATTCTGTTCCAGGATCACGGCGGGATCGTCCAGATAGTCGAACAGCGTCTCCAGCCCGTCATGGAAGAAGCTCAGCCAATGTTCCAGCCCCGCATAGTGACGGCCCTCGCTGACCGCTTCGAACAGCAGATCTTCGGGACCGGCGGGGCCGAAAGCCTCGCGGTAGCGGCTGCGGAAACGGGCGATGGCGTCCTTGCTCAACGGCGCTTCGCCGACCGGCCGCAGGGTGACGGCATCCGTCTCCCCGACAGAGCGCTGGGTCGCCGCATCGAACAGGCGCAGGCTTTCCAACTCATCCCCGAAGAAGTCCAGCCGCACCGGGTTTTCCGACCCCGTCGGATACAGATCGACAATACCGCCCCGGACCGCGAATTCGCCGGGCTCGCGCACTGTACCCGTGCGGGTATAGCCGTTATCCGCCAGGAAACGGAAAAGGTCCGGCTGCGGCGTGCTTTCGCCAAGCCGCAGGTCCATGCTGGCGCCGCGCAGCGCCACCCGCGGCGGGATGCGCTGCAGCGCGGCGTTCACCGTGGTCAGGACGATGCGCTTCTCCCCGGGAGACGCCAGTAGGCGCGCCAGCGTGTCCAGCCGTTCGGCCATCACGTCCGACCGGGGCGAAACCCGGTCATAGGGCAGACAATCCCAGGCCGGGAAGCTCAACAAGTCCAGATCGGGGGCCGCGAAACGGATCAACTGGCGCGCCCGGGCCATCTGCACGTCGTCGCGCAGGATGAACAGCGTCGGGCCGCCGCGCCGCGCCGCCGCATGGCCGGTCAGAAGCGAGCCGAACCCGTCGGGCACGCCGCCGATATCGCGCCGACCGGGCGCGGACAGAAGAGAAGTCAGATCAAACACAATCGGGCCGGGTCAAACGGTGGAAGCCAAGAAACTTTGAACAGACCTCAGCGGGCCGAAAGGCAATGGGCGCTGAACCGGTCCATCACATCCTGATCCAGGTCGGGCCAGCGCGGCTCGCCACGGACCAGCATGCCATAGAGCTCCTGATCCGGCACGGTCATGATCCGTTCGAACGCGTCCAGCTCGGCATCGCTCATCTCCGTCAGATGGAGATCCGCGAAACCGCCCATCAGCAGGTCCATTTCCTTGATCCCACGGTGCCAGGCGCGAAACCGGATGCGCTTAATGCGGACGGTGCGCGGATCTTCGGTATGGTTGTCGTTGCTGGGGGCCGCGGCGTCGTCGTTCGCAATCGTCACCGATCCGTCCTTTCGCTGCTGAGACCGCCGGACACGCCCGGCGGAGAAGAAGGGGTACATCGCGCGCCCCGGTCGCTCAAGGGTCATCGCAACACGGGCATGACAAGCGCCGCGCCGTACCCGATACTCAGTTCCGGATACGCAGTCCGAAGCCGAACCGTTCACATCCGAAAAACCGACCGCCGTGCGCCCCGAAAGCCTGTTCGCCCTGTTCGCCCCCGTTGAAAGCCTGCCCGGTATCGGGCCAAGGCTGGCGAAACTGTTGGAAAAGGCGTCGGGCCCGCATGTGGTGGACCTTCTGTGGCATTTGCCGCGCGAAGTGCTCGACCGGGGCTTTTCGCCGGCTGTCGCCGATGCGCCGCCCGGCAGGATCGTTACCCTGACCGTCACCGTCGAGCGGCATTTCCCGCCGCCGGACAAACGCCGCCCTTACCGGGTCCTGTGCCGTGACGACAGCGGGCCGCTGACCCTGACCTTCTTCCATGCGGACAAACGCTATCTGGAACGCGAATTGCCGGTCGGTTCGGAGCGTATGGTTAGCGGCCGGGTGGAGTTTTACCGGTCGGAGGCCCAGATGGCCCATCCCGACTATATCCTGCCCCCCGAACAGCGTGCCCAGATGCCTGCGATAGAGCCGGTCTATCCGCTGACCGCCGGCCTGACGCCGAAGGTGCTGCAAAAGGCGGTGCACGGCGCGCTGGACCGGACCCGGGAATTACCGGAATGGCAGGACCCGGACTATCACACGCGGCAAGGATGGCCGGCCTGGCGCGACGCCCTGCTGGCCGTGCACGCGCCGTCCTCGGAAGCGGCTATCGGCCCCCTCGCTCCGGCGCGGCAACGCCTGGCCTATGACGAGCTTCTGGCGAATCAACTGGCGCTCGCCATCACGCGGGCCAAGGCGAAGCGTCTGCCGGGCCGGGTGATCGACGGGGACAAGAGCCTGCGCGCCATGGCGCTGCGCGAACTGCCCTTCGCCATGACCGGCTCGCAGATCCAGGCCTTGAAGGAGATCGGCGCGGACATGGCGGCGGACAGCCGCATGCTGCGCCTGTTGCAAGGCGATGTGGGCAGCGGCAAGACCGTGGTCGCCCTGTTCGCCATGCTGAATGCGGTGGAATGCGGCGGTCAGGCCGCCCTTCTCGCCCCAACTGAGATACTGGCCCGCCAGCATTACGACAGTATCGCGCCCCTGGCGGATGCCTGCGGGGTCCGCGTCGCCCTGTTGACCGGGCGCGACAAGGGCAAGCCGCGCAAGGCGCTGCTCGCCGATCTGGCCGCGGGCGAAATAAAGATCCTCATCGGAACCCATGCGATCTTTCAGGAGGATGTCGACTTTCAGGACCTTATGATGGCGGTGATCGACGAGCAGCACCGGTTCGGCGTGCATCAGCGTCTGGCGCTGGCCGGCAAGGGCAAGGGGGTCGATATGCTGGTGATGACCGCCACCCCCATCCCCCGCACCCTGATGCTCAGCGCCTATGGGGATCTGGATGTCAGCCGATTGACCGACAAGCCGCCGGGGCGCAAGCCGGTCGATACGCGCCTGGCCGCCAATACGCGGTTGGATGAAGTCGCGTCCGCCATCGGGCGCGCCATTCAGGGCGACGCCAAGGTCTATTGGGTCTGTCCGCTGGTGGAGGAAAGCGAGGTTCTCGACCTGGTCGCCGCGACGGAGCGGTTCGAGGATCTGAAGCAGCGCTTCGGCGAAGGCCGGGTGGAACTGGTGCACGGCAAGATGAAAGCCGCCGAAAAGGACGCCGCCATGGCGCGTTTCGTAGAGGGCGACGCCGGTATCCTGGTCGCCACGACGGTGATCGAGGTCGGCGTGAACGTCCCGGAGGCGACCGTCATGGTGATCGAGCATGCGGAGCGCTTCGGCCTGGCGCAATTGCACCAGTTGCGGGGCCGGATCGGGCGCGGCGACAAGGCGTCCACCTGCCTTTTGGTCTATGGCCCCAATCCGACGGAAACCGCGCAGCGTCGCTTGAAGACCATGCGGGAGACGGAAGACGGGTTCGTTATCGCCGAAGAGGATCTTCGCCTGCGCGGGGCCGGAGAGTTGCTGGGCACGCGGCAGAGCGGCCTGCCGGACTTCCGGCTTGCCGACATCGCCGTCCATGGGGAGTTGATGGCCGCCGCCCGCGACGACGCGCGCCTGATCATCGAACGCGACCCGGATCTCTCCAGCCCGCGCGGCAAGGCGCTGCGCACATTGCTTTATCTGTTCGAACGGGACGTGGCGGTGGCGACCCTGCGGTCCGGCTGACCGCCGTCCATGCATCCGTGGCGGAATATACCGGGTTACGCCGGACTATGCCGGATCATGGCCGGTCAGAGCCTGCGGGGGCCGCCGCCGGCCACCTCGATCACCTGATCTTCCGTCAAATCGTCGTCGGTGACGGGTTTCTTCTTTGGTGTCAGCTTCCTGGCCGCATTTTCCGGCGTTACGATACCGGCGGATATCACCATCTTCACGGCGTCCTCTACCGGCATATCCAGGAACACCACATCCTCCTTCGGCACGAACAGCAGGAAACCCGAGGTCGGGTTCGGTGTCGTCGGCAGGAACACATTGATATGCGCCGTGCCGAAACTGTCCGCCACCTCGCCCGTCGTGTCCGACGTCAGGAAAGCGACCGCCCATATTCCCTTGCGGGGATACTCCACCAGCACCGCTTGTCTGAAGGCCGTACTCTGCGACTTCAGGACGGTCTCCAGGATCTGCTTGCTGCCGTTATAGACCGTCCGGATGAACGGCATCTGGTTCAGCATCGCTTCCCACATCCGGATGATCCACCGGCCCAGCAGTCCGGCGGTCAGCGCCCCGACAAGGGTGATGAAAATGACCAGAATAATGATGCCCAGCCCCGGCAGCCCGATCTCGACCCCCAGGACCTCTTTCATATAGGTGTCGGGATTGTATTGGGCCGGCACCAACGGGACGATCTGATTGTCGACGAACTCAATCAGCCACCAAGCGACGGTCGCGGTGATGAAAATCGGCGCGGTAACCAGAAGCCCCGCAAAAAAGTAGGCGCGCAGTTTTGCGAGCAACCGATATCTCCGCTTCATTTTCTTGGGTTTTGTCATCCTGGGGATATGGTTCTATCCCCTCCCCTTGGGAAGAGCCATAACGATTTACATGCCGCTTCCGCCTTGATCGGTTGACGGCCTATCGCCATTCTGGCCTTCATGACTTAAGGTGCAATAGGCAGGTCTTGTGGGAGACGGGTGTTGGCTGGAACAGCAGAAGTCCGCACACTCAGCGGTGTTACTTTATTCTCCGGTGTCGAACCGGCGCGGCTGCAACGGATCGAAGACCGTTGCCGCTGGCATACCTTTTCGAAAGACGAGCAAATTATCGACCGCGAGGACGATACGCGGGACATCTATTTCATCGTCTCCGGCCTTGTCCGGGTGGTGAATTACTCGCTTTCGGGCCGCGAAATCGCCTTCGAAGACCTGCGTTCCGGCTCGGTGTTCGGCGAATTGGCCGCCCTGGACGGCGAAAGACGGTCCGCGAACATCATCTCCCTTGCCGTGACCGAGGTCGCGACCATGACCAACACGGCCTTTGCGGAGATGCTGGCGGAAAATCCCGACGTTTCAATGCGCCTGATGCATCGGCTGGCCCAGGTGATCCGCAATTCGACGGATCGAATCATGGATCTCAGCACCCTTGGCGCGAACAACCGCGTCTATGCGGAACTTCTGCGTCTGGCGCATGAAGGAGAATTGGACGCGAACACGGCCGTCATCAAGCCCGTGCCGATCCACGGCGACATCGCCAGCCGCGTCAGCACGACGCGCGAGACGGTCGCACGGGTCCTCAGCGATCTCTCCAAGAAGGGGCTGGTCACCCGGGAAGGCAGTAAACTGCACCTGCACGACGTGCACCGTTTGCAGGACATGGTGGAGGAATTCCGTGGCGACTGATCGCCAGAACCGCCGTTTCCTGTCTCTTGTCCTATTGCTGGCCTTTGTTGCGATGTCCGCTTCGCCGGTTTCCGCCGCGGAGCCCGTTGCACGCGTGGTGACCCGCGTCGATTCCGCCATGCTCCCGTCGGCGGTCATCGCCTTGGACCCGCAATCCGACACGGCGCTGAACCAAGAACTTCTGCCGGATTTCGAGCTGGCCCTGGACCAGATCGGCCGGCTGGCGGCGGACGGCGCGCCGGACGCCTTGCGCCTTATTTACAATGCGGAGGGTTTTGGCGACCGGGTCTTGGACGATACCACAATCGGAAGCGTCGCAGGCGATGCGGAGGGCCGGTTGGACATTGAGTTGAAGCTGTGGTCGTCAGGCGGCGGCAGTTCGCTTTTCCAGGGAAAGCAGCGGGCCGAGAGGATCACGAACGGATACCGGCTGAACGCCCTTCTGGTGCGCGGCGAGACGATTCTGTGGCAGGGGTCGCTTCGGACCGGCGCGGAGTCCGGGTCGGCGGAAAACACGCTTGGCCCCTTGGTTCAGACCCTGATCGACCGGTTGGAAATCAGCGTCGACGAGACGATTCCCCTG
>JANQIT010000215.1 GCA_028282025.1 Hwanghaeella sp.
TCAAACCCTTCGAACAGCATAGCGTTCTCCTACCGGTAGACGCGCGCGGGATCAGCGCTTCGGCAAACGGTTCGCCAGATAGATGCCCGGCAGGACCAGCGCCGCGCCGACCAAATGATAGGACTCCAATGTCTCTCCCAGGAAGAACCAGGCCAGGAAAGCGACATAGACAGGCCCCATATAGAGAATAAGGCTGCCGCGCGCCGCGCCCAGCACAGCCTGCACCTTGGCATAGGCCTGATAAGCGCCGAATCCGGGTAGCAGGATCAGAATCGCGACGGCCAGCAACGTGTCTTCCGTGATGGGGAGCGCTTTCACGGCGGCGCTTTCCCAAATGTAGAAAGGCAGCAGCGCCAGGGTCCCGAACAGGCAGATCGCCGTGAAACGCGTCATAATTCCCATCGCGCTGGGCCGGTATTTCAACATGATGACATAGACCGCCCAGCCGATGACGGCGGACAGGATCCAAAGATCGCCGACGCTGAAACTTAAGGTCAGAAGGGCGTCCGGATTGCCACGGGCGATAATCCACAGCACGCCGGCAAGGCAGATCAATCCGCCCGCCACTTGCACAGCAGTCAGCCGTTCGCCGTAGAAGCGCCAGGCCAGCACGACGATCATTACCGGAGAGGAGGCGTAGATAAGACCGATATTCGTGGCGGTCGTCGTTTCCGCGCCGATATAGACGAACGCGCCGCAGATCCCCATCCCCAGAACGCCCAGGATCAGCAGGTCCTTCCACTCGGCCAGAACGTCGTATCTGTGATGCCAGAGTTTCGGGCCGCGGATCGTGAGCATCAGCATCAGCACGCCGAACCAGCGCCAGAAGGCCAGGGCGACCGGCGGCGCTTCGCCCGCCATCCAGCGTGCGACAAGCATGTTCGCGCCGAACAGCGCGGGCGCCAGCAGCAGCAGAAAATAGGCAGCGTTCCGTTCGTTGAACAGGCTATTGGGCTGGGCCCCTGGAGGGGCCGGAATGTTTGCGTCCGTCATGGCCGGTTCCATAGCGCGCCGGATCGCATACCGCCATCCGGCGCGTTGGAAAAAGCCCTATGAAACGACGGTAAACAATTTGCGATTTTTCAGGTGTGGACGGGCCGGGCTTTCTGACTATTTTAACAGTTGGGTGGTACGAACGGGGCACACCGACGGTCGGCGTTAAGTCCGTGGTGCTGGTTTAATTTTGCGGCATCGGGTGGTGGTTCCGTGGCAGATAATGTGTTGATCAGGTGGTCCCGCTCGACGGTGCGTTTCATCAGGCGCAAACTTGTTGTGCCGATGTTCTCCAGCCGGCGGCCGCCCGAATTCGCGGCCCGGGGCGTTTTGTTCGGAGTCTTCTTTGCCTTCACCCCGCTGGTTGGCATCCAACTCGCCGCTATCGTCGCCTTTTGGTCCTTTGTTCGAACCTTCATACCGCGTTGGGATTTCAATCTGATCGTGGCGATGGCGTGGATCTGGGTGACCAATGTCTTCACCTTAGGGCCGATCTACTACGGTTTCGTGCTGACCGGCCAGGCGATGCTGGGACGTTGGAACGAACCGCTGGGGTACGAGGCCTTCACCTCGCGTCTGGACAACCTGTTGGCGTCAAGCCCGGACGCCAGCTGGCTGGAAGAATTCTGGTACGGCACCGTCAGCGTGCTGGACGCCTTCGGTCTGCCATTGTTTTTGGGCTGCGTGCCCTGGGCGGTCGGGCTGGCCTGGATCGGGTACTTCTGGTCCTTGCGTTTCGTCCGCCGGCGCAACGAAATGCGCGAACTGCGCCGCGCCAGACGCCGGAATCGCGGCCACCCGACCAGCGAAAGCGCCGCTTGACGTGAACCGTCCCCTTTCCCTGTCGGCGGAACACCGGCTGGCGACCTACGGGACGTTGGCGCCCGGCCGGGTTAATCACGGGCAGTTGGAAGATCTGGAAGGGCGTTGGCTCGAAGGCGCCGTCACCGGCCGTCTGGTTGAGGCCGGTTGGGGGGCGGTACTCGGTTTCCCCGGATTGATCCTAGACCCCGGGGGCGGCGCGGTCCCGGTGTCCTTGTTCGAATCCGTCGATCTGCCCGGCCACTGGGACAGGCTGGACGCGTTCGAGGGGGAGGCTTACCGGCGGGTTGCCGCGCAGGTGGACACGTCTGAAGGGCGGCTTGAAGCGTATCTCTACGAGATCGTTGTCGGTTCCGGATCCGCCAAACCGGCGTAAAAGTCCGGCTGCATTCCAGCCAGCGCGCGGCTCTTCTCATTAAAGGGCGGCTTCACAAGGCCCTTGAAATGGGTCCGGACAAGGTCGCGCCAGACTGTCTCTGGGGTTTGGCTGCGTTCCGCGCAGAGCCAATCGAACCAACGTTTTCCCGCGGCGACATGGGTGATTTCGTCATCGTGGATGATTTGCAGCGCATCCGCGCTTTCGTCGTCGCCGGCAGCTCTAAGTTTGACGATCATTCCCGGCGTCACATCCAGCCCGCGCGCCTCCAGCACCAGCGGTACGATGGCGAGCCGCGCCAGCAAGTCGTGGGCCGTGTCCATGGACGCCTGCCACAGCCCGTCATGGGCCGGCAAGTCGCCGTAGGACGCGCCAAGGGTCCGTAACCGGTCGTCTAGCAGAAGAAAGTGCCGCGCCTCGTCATCGGCGACCTTGACCCAGTCGTTGAAAAAGGCCCGGGGCAGGGGAGGGTCGTGACGGGCGAAGCGGCCCAGGATATCCCACGCCAGATCGATGGCGTTCAGTTCGATATGGGCAAGCGCGTGGAGCAGGGCGGCGCGGCCTTCGGGCGCGGCGGTGATCTTGCGTTTCTTTACCCGCCCCGGCCGCGTCAATTCAGGCCGTTCGGGCCGCGCCGGACGGTCCGGCAGGTCGGCTGTACCGATCTCGGTAACAACGCCCGTGCGCCAGGCCCGGGCTGCTTCACGGGCGGCCAGGGCTTTGGCCCTGGCTTCCCCCGTTTGCAGGACGCCCAGCGCCAGACTGCAAAGTGTATCCTGCGCCGATGGCAACCGCTAAAGCGCCTTGGCCGCGTCGAGTACTTCCTGGGCGTGGCCTTTAACCTTCACCTTCGGCCAGATCTTCGCGACGTTCCCGGCGCTGTCGATCAGCACGGTCGAACGGATGATGCCTTCGTATTCCTTGCCGTACATCTTCTTGACGCCCCAGGCGTCGAACCGCTCGCAGGCATCGCTTTCCTCGTCCGACGCCAGGATCAGGTTCAAGGAATGCTTGGCCTTGAACTTGTCATGCTTCTTCACGGAATCCTTGCTGATCCCGATGATCGTGGCCCCAAGCGCCTCGAATTCGCCCGCCAGGTCCGTGAAGTCCTTCGCTTCCGTCGTGCAACCGGGCGTGTCGTCCTTGGGGTAGAAGTAGACGACCACGGGGCCGCCTTTCAGATCGGACAGGGTCACGGAGCCCTCGCCGTCGGTCGGCAGGGTGAAGTCGGGGGCGGCGGTTCCTTCTTGCAGCGGCATGATCTCTCTCGCGTTTCATTCCATGATGGGCCCGAATGCCCGGACGGGCTGGGTCTACAGCTTGGTACGGCTGCGATCAACGGCTGGATTGCCGGACGCCGGTTACGCGGCGACCGGATACCGGCCTGCGAACACGCGTTCTATGTGATCGGCCAGTTCCAGGGCGATTGCGCTGGGATCGTTCGGGGCCACATACAGGTTTACGTAGAACAAGGGAAGCTCCGGCAACCCCTCCTTCTCGCCGAGAATCTGCATGCCGACCGGAACCGAATGCGCCAGCAGGGGCGCAACAGCAAGATCCGCATCCAGGGTGGTGTGAAAGGCGCTGTAGTTGCTTGTTGCGCAGGTAAAGCGCCAATCCCGCCCGACTCGTCCCAGGGCCTCCACCGCCGCGGCCCGGAACGTGCAGTCCGGATTGCCGAGCGTGACGGGCAGCGGCGTGCGTTCGTGCGCGGTTCCGCCCGACGCCCCGACCCAAACCAGCCTGTCGGAGAGCAGGAGCCGGCTGTCGCTGTTTGGGGCTGCTTCGGTCGTGAGAATGACATCTACCTCGCCCGCTTCCAGGCTTTGCCGCAGCCCGGTTGTATGAATGCAGGTCAGCGAAATATCGACGCGCGGCCATGCCTTGGAAAAGTCGCGCAGGATTTGCGGCATGTAGACGCCTACCAGATCGTGCGGCGCACCTATCCTCACCCGGCCTTCGAATCCATGCGAGGTCATCAGGCCCCAAACCTCGTCGTTGAGGGACAACATCCGGCGGGCATGACCGACAAGCCGCTCGCCGTCCTCGGTCAGGGTGACGCGGCGCTGTTCGCGGTCGAACAGGGAGACGGCGAAGTGCTCTTCCAGGCGCTTGATCTGCTGACTGACCGCAGCTTGGGTCAGGTTCAGACGCCGCCCGGCGGCGGTCATGCCGCCGGTATCGACTACGGCGACAAAGGCCCGCAACAGGGCGAGATCGACATCGCGGGTCATGAAGCTCTCTCATAATGATGCATTATGCTAAATATAATAAACATTCGTTTTCATTATGTCATGCCGAATCCTATTTCCACTGGGCGGCGCTTGGGAGTTCGCGCCGCCTTTCGGGAGGTTCGCATGATGAACAGGATACCGCCGGCAGCCTTGGGCTGGTTCGGGGCCGTCATGGTGTTGATGCTCTGGTCCGGGTGGATTGTGGTGTCGCGGCTGGGCGTCAGCCAGTCCTTGAATGCCTATGACATCGGCGCGCTGCGCGTCCTGGCCGCCTCGGTCGTCGTCGCCCCTTTCGCGCTCCGCTACTGGCCGCGGCATCTTTCGTGGTGGAAACTTCTGCTGTTGACCTGCGGGACCGGCATTCCATACGTGCTGTTCGCCGTTCTGGGCATGACCTATGCCCCGGCGAGTCATGCGGGCGTTCTGATGAATGGGGCTCTGCCGGTCCTGGCGTCCATGTTCGCTTGGTGGTGGCTGCGGGAGACGCCTTTGCCGCTTCGGGCGATGGGGATGGCGATCATCCTGTGCGGCACGCTGGCGATCGGTTGGGACCGTTCTTCCGCTGGGGTCGGGCCGGACGCCTGGATCGGCCATCTATGTTTCCTGATCTCCGCCGCGCTGCTTGCCGCCTATATGACGGCCGGCCGGCTTTGGGGGCTGACGCCGATGCAGGCTTTCGTCTCGGTGCCGCTGGTGAACATAGTCTGGTTCGGACCGTTATATCTGTTCGTCTTGCCGAAGGGGATCGACCGGGCGGCTCCGTTCGATGTTTGGCTCCAGGCGTTGTATCAGGGATTGGGGCCAGGTTCGCTCGGCGTTTTGTGTTTCATGCTGGCGGTCCGCTTCATCGGCCCGACGGCCACCGCGGCGGTTCTGGCCGGCGTCCCGGGCGTCGCCGCGCTGATCGCTATTCCAACGATCGGTGAATGGCCAAGCCAGATGGCCTGGGCGGGGCTTGCTCTGGTGACGGCGGGGATATTCTTGACCTCCGGCTGGACTCCGGGCTTTGGTATCGGCCGTCTGAAAGTTGTATCCGACCAGGGGTAAGCAGCAGATGCTGCCGCTGTCTTTCCATTGCCGGGGGCGCTGCCTGCCGTCTTGCTTTCAGACCGTATTTCAGGTCGTAAAAGGGGAGGAATTCGAATGAGTGTGTTGCTTTTGGGGACGGTCGCTCAAGCCGGTCATGCTGTATTGCGCGATGCGCTTGGGGAGACGGTCGACCTGGTTCACGCTCTCGCCACCGATCCGCCGGGCGATCTCGCCGCTAAGTTTCAAGACGCGGATGTACTTGTCTGCCCCGCCTACCGTGCGGATTACCCGGCCGCGCCGAACCTGAAGCTTCTTCATGCGCCGAATGCCGGACTGGATTCCATAGAGTTCGACGCGCTTCCGGAGGGGGTGCGTGTCTGCAATGCATTCGAACATGATGTGGGAATCGGTGAGTATGTTCTGTCGGCCATGTTGAAGACGGTGCTTGACCTGGACCGCACGGACCGCGTCTTCAGAAAGGGCGACTGGTCCGAGGCGCCGCGCATGGGGGCTACTCCGCGCAGCGAATTGAGCGGCCAAACCGTACTGTGCGTCGGCTATGGATCCATCGGTCAAGGCGTGGCGGTGCGGGCGAAAGCCTTTGGGATGAAGGTTGACGCGGTCACCCGGACGCCCCGCGACCTGGAACCCAGGCCGGACCGGATGGCGGATTTCAGCCGCCTGGGCGATTTGGCGGCGGACGCGGACTTCCTTGTCGTCGCCTGCCCGCTGACGGAGGAGACCGAAGGGTTGATCGGCGCGGATGTGCTGGCCCGCATGAAGCCTACCGCCACGGTCATCAATGTGGCCCGGGGGTCGATTGTGGATCAGAAGGCATTGTACGACGCCCTGACCGCGAAGCGTCTGGGCGGGGCCGTGCTCGACACCTGGTACAACTATCCTGCCGGAGAGGGGGATGCGGTGCGTCCGGCGGACTATCCATTCTGGGAAATGGATAATGTCGTCATGTCGCCGCATAACAGCGGCTGGACGCAGGGTCTGATTCAGCGGCGTTTCACTCTGGTGGCGGACAATATCCGCCGTGTCCTGGCCGGCGAACCGCTGATCAATCAGGTGCATCCTTTGCCGTAACGGACGACCGCTGTGCGGCGGCGGGCTCGGCGATCAGGGCTTTGTAGTGGCCGGATGCGGTTTCGGCGATACTGTCCACATGGGCGCGCAGGGCGCCGAAAGTCTCGAACCCGCCGACTTGTTGAAGCAGGCTTTTCTGACCGTCCGGGGCGGTCTCTTCATCGAACCCGTCCTGCGTCGTCAGACGGATTGCGGCCTGCAGATCCTGCCAGGCGGTCAGCGCCGTCAGAAGGTCGTGCGTAACCGACTCTTCGAGATAACCGGCCGCCTGTAATTTGTTCAGCGCCTCGCGCGTGTTGGTGGACAGGATGTCTGCTCCGTCGGATGCATGCCTTAACTGCAGATATTGGGCAATAAATTCGATGTCCAGCAGCCCACCGCGTCGATACTTGATACGCCACGGATTGTCGCCCGGATGCTGGGTGCGGATACGCGCGCGCATATCGTCGATATCGACCACAAGCTTTGCCGGATCGCGCGCCTGCCGAAGGGCGTTTTCGATGGTCTGCGCCAGATGCGCCCGCAGCCCCGCCGGGCCGTAGACCGGACGCGCCCGGGTCAGCGCCATATGCTCCCAGGTCCAGGCTTCTCCGTCATAGTATTTCCGGAACCCGTCATATTGTGTGCAGACCGGGCCGGAGCGGCCGTTGGGACGCAGGCGCGTGTCGACTTCATAAAGATTCCCCTCGCCGGTTTGGGCGGTCATCGCCGTGACCACGCGCTGTCCAAGGCGGGAGAAATAGACCATCGGTCCAAGCGGTTTCTCGCCTTCCGACTCGGTTTGGTCGGGGGGCGTGTCGTAAACGAAAACCAGATCCAAATCCGACATCGGCGCGATTTCCAAGCCGCCGAGTTTGCCGAAGGCCAGGACGGCGAAGCCGAACCTGTCCCGGCCTTCGGGCCCGCCCCAACCCCCGTGACGGACGGCGAACTCTTCTTCCACCGACCGTGTCAGCGCGCCCGTGGCCGTCTCCGCCACCAGCGACAGGACCTGGCCCAGCGTCTGGCCCGTCCGCTTTCCTTGCAGCAGTTCCACGCCCAGCTGGAAGCGCCGGTCGTTGGCCCAACGGATGACGATGTCCAACGTGTCCTGGAAGTCGATGGCCTGCGTCAGCGCGGAGGTAAGGTCCGTTTCGAGATCGGGACCGTCTGTATCCGTCGAGACCGGCTTGTCGCTGATCACCCCATCCAGCAGGGAAGGACGCCGGGACAGCCATTCGGAAAGGCGCGGCGCGTTCCCCATGATTTCCGCGACCATGTCCAGCAGCGCCGGATTGGAGTGGAACAGGGAGAAGAGCTGTACACCGGACGGCAACGCGCCGAGAAACGCATCGAAACGGTTGAATGCCTGCAAGGGGTTCGCGGTCTGCGACAAGGCTTCCAACAGCCGGGGCATCAGTTCGGTCAGCAGCTGTCTGGCGCGTTCGCTGCGTGTCGAGCGATAGCGTCCATGGTGCCAGACACGGATGCGTCCGATAACGTGCCCCGGCGTTTCGAACCCCATCTCCGCCAGTGTCTCGACTGTCTCCGGGTCGTCGTCCGCGCCGGTGAAAACCAGCGCTTTGCCGCCGCCGAGGTCGGGCGCATCTTCGAACAGTTGGGCGTAATGGCTTTCAACCCGCCGAAGATGCAGCAGCAGGTCCGACCGGAAGTCGGCCGGGGCTGCAAAACCCATGAAGGCGCCGATGGCGTCGACGCCTTCCTCGGTCGCGGGCATCTTCTGGGTCTGCTCGTCGCGCACCATTTGCAGGCGGTGTTCCAGCCGGCGCAGAAAGCGGTAGCTTTCGGTCAGTTCGCTGCTGGCTTGCGGGGTC
>JANQIT010000230.1 GCA_028282025.1 Hwanghaeella sp.
CCGGGCGAAGGCGACCTTCCAGCCGTAGGTGCGGAACTGGTAGTCGGTGATCGTGTCGTCGTGCCAGCCCAGGCGGTGGCTGATCTCCCAGGTGCCGTCCACGCACACCCGCACCACCATGGGGATGCCCGTGAGCCGGCCGGCCAGCGCCACGTGCAGGGCCAGGTGCTCGTTGATGTAGAGCAGGTCGGCCCGCTTGGCCTCGCGCCACACGGTGAAGAAGTCCTTCAGGTAGCGCAGGGGCATCCAGCAGCGGGATGTCGCCGTCGGTTTCGGCCAGGGCCTTTTTGCAATCCATCATGCCCGCGCCGGACTTGTCGCGAAGTTCCTTGACGAGCGCAGCTGTAATAGCAGCCATTTCTATACCTCTTTTCTCAATTTCGTGCCGTGCCCAGGGCGGCGAAGCGCCCAGGCGTCGTAACGACCACCGTATTCTGAGGCCCCGCTCTCGTTCAGCCGGAGCGAGGCTTCCACTAGGACGCGTTAGCTGGCCGGGGCTTCTTCAGTCGCGGCAGGCTCTTCAGCCGGTGCTGCGGCCGGGGCCGCTTCTTCGGCTACGGCTTCAGCGGCTTCCGCCGGCGCCGGTGCTGCTTCTTCAACCGGTTGCGGCAGTTCTTCGGCCACCGGCTCCGCGGCGGCGCCCAGATCCACGCCCGAAGACGAAAGCGAAGCCTGCAGGCCGTCCAGGATGGCCGCCGTCATCAGGTCGCAATACAGGTTGATCGCGCGCATGGCGTCATCGTTACCCGGGATCGGATAAGAGATGCCGTCCGGGCTGGAGTTCGAGTCGATTACCGCGACCACCGGAATGCCGAGATTGTTGGCTTCCTTCACCGCAATCGACTCCTTGTTGGTGTCGATCACGAAGATGATGTCGGGCAGGTTACCCATTTCGCGGATGCCGCCGAGCGACAGTTCAAGCTTGTCCCGCTCGCGCTGAAGCTGCAGCAGTTCCTTCTTGGTCAGGCCGCTCTGCTCTTCAGCGAGGCGCTGATCCATGTCTTTCAGGCGCTTGATCGAACCGGAAATGGTCTTCCAGTTCGTCAGCATGCCGCCCAGCCAGCGGTGGTTCACGAAGTACTGCCCGGATTTCAGGGCGTTTTCCTTCACAATCGTCTGGGCCTGGCGCTTGGTGCCGACGAACAGGATACGGCCGCCGGCCGCCGCGACGTCGCGCACCGCCTGCAGCGCTTGCTGCAGCATCGGAACCGTCTGTTCCAGATCGATGATGTGGATGCCGTTGCGTTCGCCGAAGATGAAGGGCTTCATCTGCGGGTTCCAGCGCCGGGTGGTGTGTCCGAAGTGAACGCCTGCTTCCAGGAGCTGACGCATAGTATATGTGGGCATGGCCATGGGTGGCTGCCTCCTTCTTTTCCGGTTGTGCCTCCACGGGGCAGTCGGCCGACTAGTCGGCACCGGACGGCGACGGGCTGCTTCACAGAAACACCAGTCACCAACCCCGTGTGTGAAATCGCGCGCGGTATAACGGCTGGTTCGGGGGAAGGCAACCCCCCACATGGTCTAGCTGCCGGCCTTGCTATGCGTGAAGGCGTCCGCCGGAACCACCGTGAAACCCTCAGCCCCCGGCGGCCGCCATTCCATACGCAGAGTCGAAGAGCCCTTCTTCTCGAAATAAAGCATCAGGATTGGGTAGAGCCCCTTGGCATTGAAGACGGTGCGGATTTCGGGCGAAAGGCGGTCCTTGTGCACCGTCGGATCGGAGTAGATCTTGCGGCCATCCAAGAGGATTTCGAAACCGTCGTTGGTATAGAACCGGAAAGCATAGTCGCCCGCCTCTGGAATACGGAGGAAGCCGGAAATCTTGGCCCCGACAAAATCCGCTTTCCCGGCGGTCATGACGTTGCCCTTGTTGCCGACCCAGTTCACATCGGTCAGTGGCGCGCCGCGCTTACCGCGCCGCGTCTCTGCGGTCGGGCGCAGCTCGCGTATATTGTTGAACTTGGCAAAATAGTACTGGACCGACAGGCCCGGATCCAACGCACTCGGGTTCACAACAGCCGGCTTTGGCCAAACGCCGGGCGACGCGTCGTAAGAAGCTTTTTCCGACGCCTGTTCCCGTGCAACGGAGCCCGGCGCTACCTGCCGCACGAATGTGGTGATCGCCTCCGCCACGTCGGGCCGTTCCAGAGGAATGTTATGTCCGCCTTCGGCGAACTCGACCATGCGGGTGTTTGGAAGGCCGCCGAAACGCTGTTGGGCCGTTGCCGGCGGGATCAGTTCGTCGTCCAGGCTGAGCACCACGAGCCGCCGCCCCGAGGGTGAGTCCGGCCATTTGTGCCGCTCATAGCCTTGTGCGTGTTCCTCGGTCACCGTGACCGTCGTCTGACGGCGTTTGCTGAAAACGTCGCCGATATTGTTGCGCAGGACACCCCCCGGCTGCATGGCGGGGTTGATCAGGATCGCGCCGTTTACCGGGAAGGTGTTCAGTATGTACTCAGCCCAATATCCGCCCAGAGAGGTGCCCAGGACCACCACCCGCTTGGTCTGAAGATGATTGCGGAACAGATCGGTGAAGGCCTGTTGGTTGGCCTCTATGTCGGTATAGTCGTAGTTGAATCCGATCAGCGTATAGTCGGCGCCAAGCAGGGTCTCGATTGCGTCGTAATCGTGGTTCGGCATACCCGATTTAAAGCCGTGCAGCATAAGGATGACGTCCGGCCTTATACGGTCCGGGAAAGCGCCGTCATGTGCGTAGACGGTAAAGGGTTCAAACGCGCCCTTGCGCACCGCCGCCGTTTCGCCCAGGGCCATGGACGGCATCAGCGCGGCGAGCGCGATCAATGCCCCTAATACTGCCCAGGGTCTCCGTGTCAGTCGCCTGGCCATACCAATTGTCATGCGTTTTCCCCAGGCGCGACGCCGTCGAAACGGCGATGCAGCAGATAAACGAAACAGCCCCCGAAAAAGAGCGGCGCCAACAACATAATCGGCGGTCCTGACACAATTACCAAGGCTGTCAGAATGGCGTATTTCTTGATCCCCCGCACCTTCAGCGCAACCGTCAGCATCAGCAGATAGGGCACCAGATAGCACAGGAACCAGAAGGCATCGTTGCTGAAGGCGCGCATGCCGCCGACGGGCGTACCGAACTCCGCGACTTTGTAGACGAACACTTCATTCAGGAAGAAGGCGCTGTTCAGGAAGGCGATCAGGAAACCCGTCAAGTCCGCCGGTCCGCCGGTTCCCATCACGGGATCGAAGAACTTCTCATTCTCCATGTAAACGCCCGGCGACATTGCGAAACCGATATTGTCCAGGATCGGCGTCAGCAGCAGCATCGGGATCACCATGTACCACATCCCGAACACCCGTTTGGAAATCATGTCGCCAAGCGGCGGCGGCCGGCGGTCGTAGCTCATCATCGCCATATAGCCGGACACGATGAAGAAGAACGGCACCGCCCAGCGCCGCCAGGCTGAAATGCCGGGAGGTTCCCAGGTACTGAATTCGGTGTAGGTGAGATGACCGATGAACACAGTCGCCATCGCCAGGATCTGCAACACGTGAACGAAGTCGCTGTAGGGCCGCGTCATGGCAAGCGGCCTCCCGCTGCCAACCCCATTCTCGATTGCATGCCCTTCCGGAAAGAGACGGCTTAAGGCCCGGCCGATCCCGCTTTCCAACCGGTCGAAGTGACGTTTGACGGCATAGCATGCATGGCCGGCCAAAACCGATGCCGTCAGCGTCGCCGCCGCCAAAGCGGCCAGATGCCACATATTGTCTGGGTCATGGTTCCAGAGAGCTGCGAAGAAATACAGAAACGGCACGTGGAACAGGAACACCGGCATGCTGTGGGGGCGCAGGATCGCGATGAACTTGGCAATGGGTTTCAGCGTCGTCTGGCCCGTGATCGTGTATTTTGAGCAGAACAGGACCATCAACAGAAAGACCAGATGCCCGTATTGCAGGGCGTACCGCTTGCTCATATCCAGGTACTGGCGCACGGAAAACGGCGCTAAAGTCTTCGACCACTGATACAGATCTTCGCCATATCCCTGGATCAGGAACACACCGTAGCCGACCAAGGTCAGTGAAAGCAGGCTGAACGCCTTCATCCGCGACGGAGCTGACCTGCCAGCAACATATGTTTCCGTTTGCGCCAAGGTTGCTCGGTTCCGGTTGCCTGTTACCGCAGACCAGATACGGCGTATCCGCCCGTTTTCAACGGCAGCAAACCCGCCGGGCGATAAAAAGCGCGGTCTAGAGATCCTGGACGTCGACGATGCCCGGGATCGACTTCACCGCCTGGCGCAGGGGGCCGTCGATCTTGAACGTTTCCGACAGTTCTATCTCGATATCGCCCTGCGGACGGTCCTTCAGTTGGATTTTGACCAGCCCCCGGCCCCGCTTGCCGTGCTGATGCAGAAGGCTGGACAGATGCGAGATGCTGTCCGGCGTGGCCAGATAAACCTCCATCCCGTCCGCGGCGTTGGCCGCCTGTTCCTCCAACGAACGGACGGACAGCGCGGTCAGGCGCGGCTCCTCCCCCTCGCCCCGGTTCTGAACTTCGACGCCCAGCATCAGCGGTTCGCCGGCGTCCAGAAGTTCATAGGCGTTGTTCAGAACCTCCTGGAACATGGTGACTTCGAAAGATCCGGTGGCGTCCGACATCTGCACGAAGGCCATTTTGGAGCCCCGGGAGGTCGTGGTGATCCGACGCCCGCCGACGATGCCCGCCAGATAGACCGTGCTGCCGCGCATCCGGCCCGACTGCACGTCCCGCCAGTCCGTCACGCCCAGCTTCCGGCAGGTTTTCGCATAGGCTTCCAGCGGATGGGCCGAGAGGTAGAAGCCGATGGCGTCGAATTCCTGGTTCAGTTTCACCTGCTGCGCCCAATCGGGGACGTCCCGTAATTTGGGGCGTGACGCTTCGGTCAGCGTGTCGCCGAACAGGCTTACCTGATTGCTCTCCCGGTCGGCCTGGACGGACGCCGCATGCGCCACCAATACATCCAGCGACTCGAAGATCTGCCGCCGGTTGGGATTCAGCGCGTCGAAAGCGCCCGCCTTGGACAGGTTTTCCAGCGCTTTCTTGTTCACCGCCCGGGGGTCGAGCCGGTCGGCAAAATCGAAAATGTCGCGGTAGACGCCGTTTTCCTCCCGCTCGCGGACAATGGCTTCCATCGCCTGCGCGCCGACATTCTTCAGCGCGGCGAGCGCATAGCGCACCTTGCGGTCCCCGCTGTCGTCCTCCTCCACGGAGAATCGCACCTGAGAGGTGTTCACATCCGGCGGCAGCAACGAAATCGACTGCCGGTCCATTTCCGACCGGAAGATGTTCAGCTTGTCCGTATTATGCAGATCCAGCGTCATCGACGCGGCCAGAAACTCCACCGGATAGTTCGCCTTCAACCAGGCGGTCTGATAGGCGACCAGAGCGTAGGCCGCCGCGTGGCTCTTGTTGAAGCCGTAGCCCGCGAAGGCATTGATAAGATCGAAGATCTCGTTGGCCTTCTGCGGCGCGACGTCGCTGTTCTCACCCGCGCCCTCAACGAAACTCTGACGTTGGGCGTCCATTTCCGCCTGGATCTTCTTACCCATCGCCCGGCGCAGCAGGTCGGCCCCGCCCAGCGTATAACCCGCCAGGACCTGGGCCATCTGCATGACCTGTTCCTGATAGACCGGGATGCCGAAGGTTTCGCGCAGCACCGGCTCCAGCTTGGGATGCGGGTAGTCCGGCGTCTCTTCGCCGTGTTTGCGTTTGATATAGGTCGGGATGTTGTCCATCGGCCCGGGCCGGTACAGGGCCACGACGGCGATGATATCCTCGAAACGGTCAGGCCGCAGTTTCTTCAGGACGTCCCGCATGCCGGAACTTTCCAACTGGAACACGCCGACCGTATCGGCCCGGCAAAGCATTTCATAGGTGCGCTTATCGTCCAGCGGCAGGGCGGAGATGTCCAGCGGGTCCCCGGCCCGGTCGGCGCGGGCGTCGATCAGTTCCTTCGCCCGGTCGATCACGGTCAGCGTCTTCAGGCCCAGGAAATCGAACTTCACCAGGCCCGCCTGTTCGACGAACTTCATGTTGAACTGGGTCACCGGCATGTCCGACCGGGGATCGCGGTAAAGCGGCACCAGTTCGGTCAACGGACGGTCCCCGATCACCACGCCCGCCGCATGGGTGGAGGCGTGCCGGTACAGCCCCTCCAGCGGCAGCGCCGTATCGATCAGCGTGCGCACCGCCGGGTCTTCCACCTTCATCTGCTGCAGCATCGGTTCGCCGTCGATGGCCTGTTGCAGCGTGACCGGCTTGGCCGGGTTGTTCGGCACCAATTTGCAGATCCGGTCGACCTGACCGTAGGGCATTTCCAGAACGCGCCCGACGTCGCGCAGCACGGCGCGGGCCTGCAGTTTTCCGAAGGTGATGATCTGGGCAACCCGGTTCTCGCCGTATTCCTTCTGCACGTACCGGATCACCTCATCCCGGCGATCCTGACAGAAGTCGATATCGAAATCCGGCATGGACACGCGTTCCGGGTTCAGGAAACGTTCGAACAGAAGATCCCAGCGCAACGGGTCCAGGTCGGTGATGGTAAGCGCCCAAGCGACGACGGACCCCGCGCCCGACCCCCTTCCCGGTCCAACGGGGATGCCCCTATCCTTGGTCCATTGGATAAAGTCCGCGACGATCAGGAAGTAACCGGGAAAACCCATCTGGGCGATGACGCCAAGCTCGTAGGTCAGACGCTCGCGATAGGGTTTCGCCGCCGCCTCGCGGGCGTCCTGATCCATCTCCTCGGTAAAAACCTGCGCTTCCAGACGCTGTTCCAGCCCGGCGCGCGACATCTCTGTCAGGGCCTCTTGCTCGCTGCGGCCTTCCAGTTTGGTATAGACCGGCAACAGCGGCGGCTTCTTCTCCACCATCGCCGCGCAGCGTCTGGCGATGACCAGGGTGTTGTCGGCCGCTTCGGGCAGGTCGGCGAACAGTTCGCGCATTTCGGCGGCGGACTTGAAACGGTGATCTTCGGTCAGGCGGCGGCGGTCGGTCTGGGAGACATAATCGCCACCCGCGATGCACAACAATGCATCATGCGCCTGATACATTTTCTTGTCGGAGAAGAAACACTCGTTGGTCGCGACCAGCGGCAGATCGAGACGGTAGGCCAAGTCGATCAGCGCCGGTTCGATCCTGTCTTCGTCGGCCAGGAAATGCCGCATGATTTCTACATAAAGCCGGCCCGGAAAGATTCGCGCCAGATCGGACAGGACGGCTTCCGCCTCTTCTTCCTGACCGGCCAGCAGCAGCCGTCCCACCGGCCCGTGAATGCCGCCGGTCAGGGCGATCACGCCCTCGTTGCATTGCTCCAAGGCCTCCATGCCGACTTGCGGCGCTTCCCCGCCGTCGGTTCCCAGGAACGCCTCGCTGGTCAGCTTCATCAGGTTCTGATAGCCCGCGTCGTTCTGGGCCAGCAGCACGATCTGATCCGGCTCCGGCGCCTGGGCCAAGCTGTTGGCCTGACGCTTGTCCGGCGCGCGCAGGCTAAGCTGCATCCCCGGGATCGGCTGAATGCCCGCGCCCCGGGCCGCAAGCGAGAATTCCAGAGCCCCGAACAGGTTGTTGGTATCGGTGATGGCGGCGGCGGGCATGGCGTGTTCGCCGCACAGCTTGACCAGATCCTTAACCCGGATCGCGCCTTCGGAGAGCGAATAGGCGGAATGCACCCGCAAATGAACGAAATCGGCTATCGGCATAGGTCAGATCTGACACGACTCATGGGCCGTGTCAGCAGGGCACGGTTGAGGATATCGGGGAGCGCTGCCGATTTCTGTGGATAACTGAAAAACAGCCCTCAAGCGCTACTCGTAACGCAGTACTTCGACCGGGTCGAGGCGGGCGGCGCGTCGGGCCGGATAGAGGGAGGCCAGGAAGGAGATCGCCACAGCGCCGATCAGCACCAGGGCTGTTTCCGAGGGTTCGATGCGCGCCGGCAGTTCTTCCAGGAAATAGACTTCCGGGTTGAAAAGCTGCACGCCGGTGGCGCTTTCCAGAATGCCGCGGAAGCTCTCTATGTTCAGCGAGAAGCCGATCCCCAGCGCCGCCCCCAAACCGGTGCCGACGACGCCCACCGAACTGCCCGCCATGAAAAAGATCCGCAGCATCATGCCCTGGCTGGCCCCCATGGTCCGCATGATGGCGATGCCCCGCGCCTTGTCGTTCACCAACATGACCTGACTGGAGATCACGTTGAAGGCGGCGACCGTGATGATCAGGGTGAAGATCAGCAACAGCACATTCTTCTGAACCTGAAGCCATTCGAAGAAACCGGAATTGGCGCGCTGCCAGTCCATCACCCTTGCCTGGGTTCCGACAATGCCTGCGACCGTCTGGCGGAGCTGCCGGGCCCGATCTGGGTCTTCGATCTGCACTTCCAACGCGGTGGCCGCGTTCGGGGTGCGGAAGAATTTCTGCGCTTCGGCGAAAGGCATGTAGATGTATGCGCTGTCGTACTCGTACATGCCGACCGCGAAGGCGCCCGCCACGATATAGGTCTTCTTGCGGGGTACGGTACCGAAGGCCGATGCGGAGCCTTGCGGCGAAACCAGCGTGATCCGGTCCCCCGCTTCGACCCCCAGCTTGGCCGCCATGCGCACGCCGATCAGCACCGTGCGCTTGGCTTCGTATGCAGTTAAGGTTTGCGCGGAAATCGATCTTTTCAAAATGTCCCGGCGTAGAAGATCGTCGCGGCGAACGCCGCGTACAACCGCCCCGGCGGAGCGGTCCCCGGCGATCGCCAGCACCTGCCCTTCCACTACGGGAGCAACCGTCGTCACCCCGTCGACTTCGGCAATCGACGCGCCGATGGCGTCGAACACCGGCAGTCCTTGCGGGCTGTACGCGTTGACCGTGATGTGCCCGCCAAGGTCCAGAATGCGGCTTAGAAGATCGTGCCGGTAGCCGTTGATCACGGCCATCACGATAATCAAGGTCGCGACGCCAAGTGCAATTCCCAACAGAGAAAACCACGCGATGACCGAAATGAACCCTTCCTGACGGCGGGCGCGCAGGTATCGAACGGCGATGGTTCTTTCCAGAGTGCCGAACATCAGGCCGCCACAAGTTCCCCGTCGGACAGGGTCACGATCCGGTCCATACGGCCGGCGAGCCCCGGGTTATGGGTGGCGATCAGGGCCGCCATTCCACGCTCGCGGACCAGAGACAACAGCAGGTCGAACACGGTTTCGGAGGTCGCCGGGTCCAGATTGCCGGTCGGTTCGTCGGCCAGCAGGACCAGCGGATTGTTGGCGACCGCCCGGGCGATGGCCACCCGTTGTTGTTCGCCGCCGGAAAGCCGCGCTGGACGATGGCCGAGACGTGCGCCCAAACCGACGCTTTCCAGTAGAGTGCGGGCCTTGCCCCGGGCATCCCGCTTGGACGCGCCCATCAGCATCTGCGGCAAGGCGACATTCTCCTCCGCCGAAAATTCCGGCAGCAGGTGATGGAACTGATAAATGAAGCCCAGATGCGCGCGCCGTGCCTCGGTCCGGGCGTTGTCGTCCATTTGCCCGCAGGACCGGCCTTGCAGCAGAACGTCGCCCCGGTCCGGGTGTTCCAGCAAACCGGCGATATGCAGCAAGGTCGATTTGCCCGCCCCGCTGGGCGCGACCAGCCCGACCAGTTCGCCGCCGGCGATTTCAAGATTGGCGTCTTTCAAGACCTCCAGCGGCGCGCCCAGCCCGGTATAGGTGCGTCCCACCTGGGACAGGGTCAGAACGGGATCAGGCATAGCGCAGCACCTCTACCGGATCCAGGCTCGCCGCCCGCCAAGCCGGATAAATCGACGCCAGGAAGGAAAGCCCCAAGGCGATGGCGATAATCAACACGGTCTCCTGTGCATCCATGACCGCCGGCAGATTCGCCAGGAACCGGATTTCGGCGTCGAACAGGCCCCCGCCCGCGCCTTCGATCCAACCCCGCAGCGTTTCCATGTGCGTGGCGAAGGCAACGCCGATGGCGGCCCCCACCGTTGTGCCCACGATACCGACGGAACTGCCGGTGATGAAGAACACACGCAGGACCGTTGCGCGGCTGGCCCCCATGGTGCGCAGGATGGCGACGCCGCTCGCCTTCTCATTCACCAGCATGATCTGGCTGGAGACGATGTTGAACGCCGCCACCATGACGATCAGGGTCAAGAGCAGGAAGGTGACCACGCGTTCCACCTGCAATGCGCCATAAATGCTGGCATTGGCCTGTTGCCAGTCCAGCACCTCCAGACCGTCGCCCACGGTTCCCCGAACCCGGTCGGTCAAGGGAAGCGCCGCCTCCGCCGTTTCGGTGAGGACGACCAGGCCGCTCGCCGCGTCCGGATACCGGAAATAGCGTTGCGCCTGATCCAGCGGCATATAGATGAAACTGTTGTCGTATTCCGCCATGCCGACATTGAAGACCCCGGCAATCGGAAAGGACCGCAGACGCGCCGTGGCGCCCTGCTGCTGGGATACCGACCCGGGCGAGACGAACGACAGCGTTGTTCCCACCCGAAGCCCCAGGCGCGCCGCCATGCGATGCCCGACCAGCACCCCCTCTCCCGCGTCGAACCGGGTCAGTGCCGGGGCGGAAACCGCGTTGTTCAACAGCGCCCGTCCTCTGAAATCTTCGGCGCGGATACCGCGCACCACCGCGCCGGTTGAAACGCCGTTGGCGCTGGCCAGGACCTGCCCTTCGACGATGGGTGTTACGGAAACCACCCCGTCAATCGCCCTGATCTTCTGCGCTAGGCCGTCAAAGCCGGGGATTCCCGTGCGTTCGTGGGCGCTGACGGCGATATGGCCGTTCACGCCCAGGATGCGGGTCAGAAGATCCGCGCGCAGCCCGTTCATAACCGCCATGACGATGATCAGGGTCGCCACGCCAAGCGCGATCCCGATCAGGGAAAACCAACCGATGACGGAAATATACCCTTCCTGCCGCCGGGACCGCAGATAGCGAAGGGCGACAAGCCTTTCCAGCGGTCCGAACACGGCGGTTAGGCCGCCAGCTTCGCCAGGGCGGCTTCCGCGGACAGTTCTTCCCTTTCGCCGGTCTTGCGGTTCTTCATCTCCACGAAACCGCCTTTCACGCCTTTCGGGCCGACGATGATCTGCCAGGGGATGCCGATCAGATCCATGTCGGAGAATTTAACCCCCGCGCGTTCCTCCCGGTCGTCATAGATCACTTCGACGCCGGCGGCCTGGAACTTGGCGTAGAGATCCTCGCAAACGCCGTCGGTCCCCTCGTCGCCCTGACGCAGATTGATCAGCGCGACCTTGAAGGGGGCGACCGCCTCCGGCCAGACGATGCCGTTTTCGTCGTGACAGGCTTCGATGATGCCGCCCGCCAGACGCGATACGCCGACACCGTAGGACCCCATCTGAACATCGACCTGTTCCCCCTGAGAGGTGGTGACCGACGCGCCCAGCGGCTTCGAATACTTATCGGCGAAGAAGAAGATATGGCCGACCTCGATTCCACGGGCGGTCACCCGCCGGTCCTCCGGCACTTCCGCCTCGAAGGCGGCTGTATCGTGTTGTTCGTCAGTCGCCGCATAGGGCGCGGTTACGCTGTCCACCAGCGCCTGAACGGCGGCCGGATCGGACAGGTTGACATCGGTTTCGGTCAGATCGTGCTCCAACAGGGACTTGTCGCAGAACACCTCGCTCTCGCCCGTATCGGCCAGGATGATGAATTCGTGGCTCATGTCGCCGCCGATGGGGCCGGTATCCGCCGCCATCGGGATCGCCTGCAGACCCATGCGGGAATAAGTGCGCAGATAGGCGATGAACTGCTTGTTGTAGGAATGCCGGCCCGCCTCCGCATCCAGGTCGAAGGAATAGGCGTCCTTCATCAGGAATTCCCGGCCGCGCATCACGCCGAACCGGGGCCGCACCTCGTCTCGGAACTTCCACTGGATGTGATACATCATCAGCGGAACGTTCTTATAGCTTTTGGCGTGTTCGGCGAAGATGTCGGTAATCATCTCCTCGTTGGTCGGGCCGAACAGCATGTCCCGCTCGTGCCGGTCGGTGATTCTCAGCATCTCCTTGCCGTAATCGTCATAGCGCCCGGACTTGCGCCACAGGTCGGCGGACTGGATGGTCGGCATCAGGATTTCGTGCGCGCCGATACGGTCCTGCTCTTCGCGGACGATCTGCTCGATTTTCTTCAGGACCCGAAAGCCCAGGGGAAGCCAGCTGTAAATCCCCGCGCTTTCCTGGCGAATCATTCCAGACCGCAACATCAGTCGGTGCGAAACGATTTGGGCGTCCGCCGGATCGTCGCGCATCGTCGGCATGAAATAGGTGGATACCCGGACGGCGGGGGACAGACGCATCTTGAACCTCTATTGGAGAAATTACCGTTGCTGCAAGGCGCGCGGACTTTAAGGAAACCTGCCCATCCTGTCCACGTTTACGGCGCGGCGTTCAGTCCAAAAAACCTGCGGCGCGGCACTGCTTTTCAATCTCTGCAAGCACCGGGTTTTGCAGCGGCCTGCCATTCAGGGTCAATTCGTTCTTCAGGATGTCGAATCGAATCCGCCCCACGCTGACCTGACTGTTGGCGAAATCGTTGGGGTCCAGGCCGGTATTGCCGAGTGGATTGAAGGCAAGGTCGAATTCTATGACGGTTGGTGTCACCAGCGCGTAGCCGGACGGCAGGTCCGCCGGGACGACCGGCTTGCCGCGCACGTCGATGCCGGGGCGGTAGGCGACATCGCCGCGCGGTTTGTGCGCCACGATGGCGCGGCGGCAATCCCGTTCGGAAATCTGCAGGGTCAGCGTTCCGGGTTTGCGGGGCGGCCTTGGATTTGCCGCGTCGCCCTGGTTCGTGAAAGGGTTCTCCGATTCCTGCTGCGCGGCCTGCGCGAATTGCCAAGCGCGGGAGTCGGCTTTCGCCGGGCTGAGCGACGCCGCCAGGACAAAGGCGATCAAGGGCAAGGTGCGTATCATCGGGATGGCGTCCGCTGTAGTGCTTCCCTCACCCTATCATCTTCCGTGCCAGAACCCGAAGACCACAGAAAACGCGTGACAAACCCGGATCCTGCGGTACATTCTTCCGCATGCACGGCTCGACGAAGAAGCCGGCCTAAGTTCAAGGGGGAAACCTGGAGGGTACATCTGCTGCGGTCGTAATGTCGGCCTAGGCGGCGGATTAAGAAACGACGACATTGAAGAAAAAGCGGAGGGCTTTCCTCCGCTTTTTCTTTTTTGCCGCGATGCTCTGACAGGCTCACTGCCAGAAGTCGGCCGGAACCTCCATCCAGGGCGGGTTCAATTTGGCGATGTCCGCGAAGACCGGGCAATCTTCGCGGTGCGCGCCCGGGAGATAGCCGATGGACATCAGGAACTCGCCGGTGATTTCTCCGCCTGTGAATTTGAAAGTCTTGCGGAAGAGTTTCACCCATTCCTGCTTAGTCAGGGGATGGTGCGCCGCAATCCAGCCGGCGAAACCGCCGTGGCTCTGCCGGAAACCCCGGATCACGCCCGCATTGTGGATCGCCGCGTTCACTTTCAGCTTGTTGCGGATGATCCCCTCGTCCGACAGCAGCCGCTCGCGATCTATTTCCGTATAGGCGGCGACCTTGTCCACATCGAACCCGTCATAGGCGCGCGCGAACCCATTCCGCTTGCGCAGCATCAGCCCCCAATTCAAACCGGCCTGATTGATCTCCAGGATCAGCCGTTCGAACAGTCTGGCTTCGTCGCGCTCCGGGAAGCCGTATTCGGTGTCGTGATACGGCCCGTGCAACGGGTCGCCGATGGCGTAATCGCAGTAACTGGACATGGCTCTCTACGTTCGGAACGAAATCCAACCGCTATCCTGAATGAAATAGTAGGCGACGAACAGAACGATGGAGACCCCGGTGGTGATCGCCGCCTTCCGCCACAGACGCGGGCGTTCCGGGGCGCTGTCCGCATGGCCGACTTCAACATGTTCGGGCGGACGGTTTCCATGCGGCAGGACGATGAAAAACACGAGCCACCAGATGATGATGAAAATGACGATACCGGAGACGATACCCATGGCGCCTAGACCTGTTCCAATTCAACCAGGGTGCCCATGAAGTCCTTCGGATGGAGGAACAGGACGGGCTTGTTGTGCGCGCCGATTTTCGGTTCCCCGTCGCCGAGCACGCGCATGCCGTCCGCTTCCAGCCTGTCGCGGGCGGCGATAATGTCATCCACCTCGTAACAGACATGGTGCATACCGCCCGACGGGTTCTTGGCCAAGAATCCGGCGATGGGCGAGTTCTCGCCCAGCGGGTGCAAAAGCTCGATCTTGGTGTTCGGCAAGTTTACGAACACCGTGGTCACACCGTGTTCGGGCAGGTCGATCGGATCGGAGACGTTTGCGCCAAGCGTTCCGCGGTATGTCCGCGCCCCCTCTTCCAAGTCGGGCACGACGATGGCCACATGGTTCAAATTTCCGATCATCGGATCTGTCCTTTCTTCAGACGCGCAGCAGGTGGACGCTGACCGGCGGCCGTTTACCTGTCAACGCCTGCAACTCGCGGCGCAACGCCACACGGATGGATTCCGAAAGCTGCCCGTCGTCCTTGCGGGTGCGCCCGTTGGCGCGCGCCACCGCGCGTTCCACCGTCTGGACCAAGCCGTCACGGTCCCGGTCCGTTTGATCGAACAGACCGAACACCGTGACTTCCACGTTCGCCACCTGTTGACCCTTTCCGTCGACCGCGACGCTGGCCACCGCGCAGCCGTTCCAGGCCACGCGTCTGCGTTCCCGAATGCCTTCGCTGTCATAGGGAACAAGCCTGTCGCCATCCAGCGCCAGACGGCCGGCATAGACCTCGTCGATGACCTGAACGCCATCCTCCTTGGTCAGGCGCATGACGTCGCCGTTGAAAGACACCAGCGTGTGCGGCACCTGGCACTCCCTGGCCAGTTCCGCATGGGCGGTCAGATGCCGGATCTCGCCATGGACCGGAATGGCGATCTGCGGACGGATCCACTGATACATCTGGGTCAGTTCCCCCCGGTTCGGGTGCCCGGAGGTGTGGATTTCGTGTTCGCGCGCCGTGATTACCCGGCACCCCAACTCGGTCAACTGGTTCTGTACCCGGGCGATGCCGACCTCGTTCCCGGGAATCTCGCGGCTGGAGAAGATGACCGCGTCGCCTTCCTCCAGAGAGATTGTCTGATGATCGTCACGGGCGATCCGGCTCAAGGCCGCCCGCGGCTCGCCCTGGCTCCCTGTACAGATCAGAAGCACGCGCTCCGGCGGCAGCGCGGCGGCCTCTTCTTCCGACAGGAAGGGCGGGATGTCCTGCAGATAGCCCGTTTCCCGGGCCGCTTCCGTCATCCGGTGCAGGGAACGTCCGATAAGGGCGACATGCCGCCCGTTCTCCAGGCCGGCCTTCGCCGCGCTCTCGATCCGCGCGATGTTGGAAGAGAAACAGGCGACGGCGACCCGGCCCTCCAGCGTTGAGATCAGATCGGCCAGATTGTCGCGAACATCGCCCTCCGACCCCGACCAGCCGGGATTGAGGGCGTTCGTACTGTCGCAGACCATGGCGAGAATGCCGTCTTCGCCCGCCTTGATCAGCGCCGCCTCGTCCGTGTTCGGACCGACGATGGGGTCCGGGTCCAGTTTCCAGTCGCCGGTATGCATCACCGCCCCGGCGGCGCAGCGGATGATCAGCGCGTTCGGTTCGGGAATCGAATGGGTCAGGGTGATAAGCTCAATGTCGAACGGGTCCAGCGCGACATGGCCGGACATCGGAATCTCAATGATCCGGGGAATCGCCTCCCCGTTCTCGGCCATCTTGCGGCGCAGCACTTCGGCGGTGAAAGGCGTTGCGTAGATCGGACAGTCGTAATCTTCCCAAAGATACTGAACAGCGCCCAGATGATCTTCGTGCGCGTGCGTCAGAACCAGCCCGACCAGATCCCGACGCCGCTCCTCGATAAAGGCCGGGTCCGGCATGATCACATCGACGCCCGGTATATGCCCGTCGTCGAAACTGATCCCCAGATCCACCATCAGCCATTTGCCCGCATGGCCGTACAGATTGAGGTTCATCCCGATTTCGCCGGTTCCCCCCAGCGGCAGAAAAATGATCTCCTCGGAACCGGGAACGCCGGTCTCCTGATATCCCGAAACACTCACTGAAAACCGCCTTCTTATTTTATCGTCAATTATTTCGCTTAAATATCTCTACCAGCCCGGCAAGAATAAGCGCAGGCTCGGTCTTGTGGATGGCGGGTGTTGCGTCGGCAAATAAGGCGCTCAGCCCGCCTGTTGCAATCACTTTCATCGGTTCGCCGAATTCCTGCTGGATGCGCGCCGTCATCCCCTCGATCATCGAAAGATACCCCCAATAGACGCCGGACTGCATGGCGGGCACGGTGGCCTTGCCGATCACGCTTTCCGGCCGCGCGATGTCGACGCGCGGCAACTGCCGGCCGGCCATGTGGAGTGCTTCGACCGAGTTGTGAACGCCCGGCGCCAGGACGCCGCCGCAGAAATTGCCGTTGGCGTCTGCAATGTCGAAAGAGGTCGCTGTTCCGAAATCCAACACCATCAGCGGACCGCCATAATGGGTATGGGCGGCGATCACCCCGACAAGCCGGTCCGCGCCGACCTGTTCCGGGCGGTCGATCAGGATTTCTATACCCAGTTCCGTGCCCGGTTCCTTTACCACCAGCGTCCGGCCCGGCACATAGCGGTCGCACAGGCGCTTCAGGTTGAACAGCGTCTCGGGCACCACGCTGGCGATGATGCTTGCCTCTATGACATCGAAGGAAAGATCGCTCAGTTTCAGAAGCTGGCTCAGCCAGACGGCGTATTCATCCGCCGTGCGCTTCGGGTCGTTGCCGCAGCGCCAGCTTCCGATCTGCTCATCCCCACGATAGACGGCGAAGACGACATTCGTATTTCCGGAGTCGATCACTAGCAGCATTTCACGCTCCTTCCTGGGTCAGCACCACATCGCCGGCGTCGATCCGCAGCAGGCCCAAGCCTTCCACGTCCAGAAGCAGCGCGCCGGTCTCGTCCAGACCGTCAAACACACCCCGCTGCATTCCGTTCGGCAGGGACACCGATATGGGCTGCTTCAGGCCGGCGGCCCGTTCGAGCCAGGCACGGCGGACCGTTCCGAAACCGTCCGAATGCCACCGGGCCCGCCACGTCTCCAGCGCATCCAGGTAGGCTTCCAGCAGAGACGCGGGACTTACGGTGTCGTTCCAAGCGCCAAGGCGCGTTACCGGATACGGCATGCCGTCCGGTGCGGTTTCGATATTCACCCCCGACCCGATCAGCAGCCATTTGCCGTCGGCGGTCAGTTCCAACAGAAGCCCCGCCGTCTTGGCTCCGTCGATCAGAACGTCATTCGGCCATTTCAGGCTTATCTTGGATGAAAGATCCGGGCAAAGACGGATGATGCCGTCCGACAAGGCCAAGGCGGCGACGAAGGAACCTTGCGCGGCGCGGCCGATCTCGCCCGCCAGGGGCAGCGCCACGGTGGCGTAGAGGTTGCCCGGAGGCGAAACCCATTGGCGGCCGCGCCGGCCCCGGCCCGCCTTCTGTTCGCCGGCCCAGACGACCTGCGGCGCATCGGGATTGCCGGCCGTCAGCTCACGTGCTTCGTCCATGGTGGAACCCACGGCGTCGAACCTGTGCAGGATGTACCCCGCGGGAAGTGCGGGACGGGCCGAACCGCTCATCTCCCGGCCCGCTCTATCCTCCGAAGAGCGACTTCGCCGCAGCGGTCGCCGGATCGGTGATCACGGGAAGATAGACGAACAGCAAGGCCGTCAGCACGCCGGAGACCGTCATCACGCCCTTCAGCCCGATGGTTTCGATCTTGTCGAAGGGTTCGACCGGCTCGTCGAAATACATCACCTTGATGATGCGCAGATAGTAGAAGGCGCTGATCACGCTGGTCACGGCCCCGACGATGGCGAGTGCATAAAGCTCTGCGTTCAGGGCGGCCATGAAGACGAAGAACTTCCCGAAGAAACCCAGCATCGGCGGAATCCCGGCCATGGCGAACATCAACACCATCAGCAGTAAGGCCATCATCGGGTTGGTCTTGCCCAGCCCGGCCAGATCGCCGATCCCCTCGACCATCCGGTTCTGAATCTTCATGGACAGGATGCAGGCGAAGACGCCGACATTCATGATCAGGTAGATCGCAAGATAGATCAGGACGCTGCGCAGGCCTTCCTCATTACCGGCGACCAGCCCCATCAGCGCATAGCCGATATGACCGATGGAACTATAGGCCATCAGGCGTTTGATGTTGGTCTGGGCGATGGCCGCCAACGCGCCGAGGGTCATGGAGGCGACGGAGACGATCCAGATCACCTGACTCCAATCCGCGACAAGCTCGCCGAACGGTCCCAGCATTGTGCGCAGGAACAGGGCCATGGCGGCGATTTTCGGCGCGACCGCGAAGAAGGCCGTCACCGGCGTCGGCGCGCCCTCATACACGTCCGGCGTCCACATATGGAACGGCACGGCCGACACCTTGAAGGCAAGGCCCGAGATCAGGAAGACGATACCGACGATCAAACCTTTGGAGGTTTCCCCCTCCCCGGTCAGGGCTTCGGCGAGCGCCGGGAATTGGGTCGTGCCGCTGAAGCCGTAAACCAGCGAGCAGCCGTAAAGCAGCAGTCCGGACGACAGCGCGCCCAGCACGAAATATTTCAGACCGGATTCCGTGGAGCGGATGGAGTCGCGCTGGAAAGCGGCGATGACATAGAGCGACAGGCTCTGCAATTCCAAGCCGATATAGAGCGAGATGAGGTCGTTGGCCGACACCATCATCATCATGCCCAGCGTCGCCAGCACCACCAGAACCGGAAATTCGAACCGATCCATCTTCTCGCGCTGTACGTATCCGTCGCTCATGATCAGCGCCACCAGAGATCCGATCAGGATCAGGATCTTCATGAAGACCGCGAAATCATCGACCAGGAACATGTCGAACAGCGCGGGCTGCACCCCGCCGCCGACATAGAGCACCAGGCCGCCCGTCGCCAGCAGCGACAGCATGGCCATGTTCGACACCGTCCGGTAAGCCGTCTGCGGCCTGACGAACACCCCGATCATCATCAGGGCCATGGCCGCACAGGCGAGGAAGATTTCCGGCAGAGCGGGGAGAATGACGGGAAGTTCGTTCATCTCAAGCAATCCTTAAACGCCACCGGCCCTATTTCGCCAGTCCGAACGCCGAGCTTGCGACGTCCATCAACCCCGGCGCACCCGCCGCCAAGGCAGTTTGATAATCGGAAACGACTTTCTGGACCGATACCTCGATCGGATCCAGGAAGGTGCTGGGATAGATCCCCATCCACAACACCAGCACCACCAGCGGGGCGAACACCGCGATTTCGCGAACGTTCATGTCCTTGATGGTCAGCAGGTCTTCCTTGACCAACTGTCCGAACACGACCCGGCGGAAGAGATACAGCATATAGGCCGCGCCCAGGATCATGCCGGTCGCCAGGCCCGCCGCCAGCCAGGTCGATTCCTGATAGGCGCCGACCAGGATCAGGAATTCCCCGACAAAGCCGCTGGTGCCGGGCAAACCGACCGACGCCATGGTCATGAACAGAAAGATCAGGGCGTATTTCGGCATCCGTTCGACAAGACCGCCATAGCGTTCGATATCGCGGGTGTGCATCCGGTCGTAGATCACCCCGACGCACAGGAACAACGCGCCGGAAACCAGCCCGTGGCTGAGCATCTGAATGACCGAGCCGGAGATCGCCTGTTCGTTCACGCTGAAGATCGCGGCCGTCACGAAACCCATATGAGCGACGGAGGAATAGGCGATCAGCTTCTTCATGTCGGTCTGCACCAGCGCCACCAGCGAGGTGTAGATCACCGCGATCACCGACAGCCAGAAGACCATCGGCGCGAAGAAGGCCGACGCCTCCGGGAACATCGGCAGCGAGAAGCGCAGGAACCCGTACCCCCCCATCTTCAGAAGCACGCCGGCCAGAATGACGGAGCCCGCCGTCGGCGCTTCCACATGGGCGTCGGGCAGCCAGGTATGGACCGGCCACATCGGCACCTTCACCGCGAAAGAGGCGAAGAAGGCGAGCCACAGCCATGTTTGCAGCGACGGATCGAAATCATGGGCCATCAGGCCTTCGATACCGGTCAGGCCCGCCTGCCAGTACATCACCAGAATGGCGACCAGCATCAGGACGGAGCCCAGCAGCGTGTACAGGAAGAACTTGAAGGCCGCATAGATACGCCGTGCACCGCCCCAGATCCCGATGATCAGGAACATCGGGATCAGTACGCCTTCGAAGAAGATGTAGAAGACCACGATGTCGAGCGCGCAGAACATGCCGACCATCATGGTTTCCAGGACCAGGAAGGCGATCATGTATTCGCGCACCCGCTTCTGAACCGCCGTCCAGCTTGCAAGGATGCAGAGCGGGGTCAGCAGGGTCGACAGCAGGACGAACCAGATCGAGATGCCGTCCACGCCCATTTCGTAGTTGATGTTGAAGCCGGGAATCCAGGCGACCTTCTCCACCATCTGGAAATCGGCGGTGGCGCCGTTGAAATTCGCCAGAACGACCAGCGAGGTCGCCAGCGTCGCCAGGGACGTGAACAGCGCCGCCCAGCGGGCGTTGCGCGCGACATCTTCCTCATCACCCCGGATCAGGAACAGAATGAAGAAGGCCCCCACCAGCGGCAGGAATGTCGTGATCGACAGCCAACCAAATCCTTCGAACATGCGTTAGACGCTCCCCAACCCGGCGTTAACTGAAGAATACGTACCAGGACACGAAGATCACGACGCCGATCAGCATGACGAAGGCGTAATGATAGACATATCCGGTCTGAAGAAAACTGGCCCCCTTGGAGACCTGAACCGTGGTTTCCGACACGCCGTCCGGTCCGAAGGCGTCGATGGTGCCCTGGTCCCCACCCTTCCAGAAGATCCGCCCGATGGCGAAGGAGGGCTTCACGAAGACGGCGTTGTACAGTTCGTCGAAATACCATTTGTTGAAGCTGAACAGATACAGCGGCCGCACGGCCTGGGCGATCCGGCCCGGCATGTCCGGCGAGCGGACATACAGCAGATAGGACAGGCCCAGCCCGGCAAGCCCGACGACCAGCGGCGAGGATTTCACCCAGAAAGGAACCTCGCGCGCGGTGGCGAACGCCTGATGGCTGTCCAGGATGAAGATCGAGTCGCCCCAGAAGGCCGCAACATCGGTCCCCGCCAGACTGTAGTAGAAGGCCGCCCCCGCAAACAGCGAACCGATGACCAGCACCACCAGCGGCACCCACATAATCTTCGGCGACTCGTGGACATGGGCCAGTGTCTTCTCATCGCAGCGCGGTGCGCCATGGAAGGTCATGAACAGCAGACGGCCGGAATAGAAAGCGGTCATGAAGGCCGCCGTGACGCCGAGCCAGAAAGCGTAGGACCCCACCCCGCTTTGCGCGGCGAAGGCGGATTCCAGGATAAGATCCTTCGAGTGGAAGCCGGCGAACCCGATGGTCGTGCCCGGGATGCCGATTCCCATCAGCGCCAGCGATCCGATCCACATGAACGCGTAGGTGATCGGGATCATCTTGGCCAAGCCGCCCATGCGCCGCATGTCCTGTTCGTCGGACATGGCGTGAATGACGGAGCCCGCGCCCAGGAACAGCAGCGCCTTGAAGAAGGCGTGCGTCATCAGATGGAACATCGCCACGGGATAGGCGCTGACGCCGGCGGCGAAGAACATGTATCCCAACTGCGAGCAGGTCGAATAGGCGATCACCCGCTTGATGTCGTTCTGTGTAAGACCCACGGTCGCCGCAAAGAAAGCGGTCGTCGCGCCGACCACGGTCACGACGGTCAGCGCGACATCGGAGAATTCGAACACCGGCGACAGGCGGCAGACCATGAAGACGCCGGCGGTCACCATCGTGGCCGCGTGGATCAGCGCGGAGACCGGCGTCGGGCCTTCCATGGCGTCCGGCAGCCAGGTGTGCAGCCCCAATTGGGCCGATTTACCCATCGCCCCCATGAAGAGCAGCAGCGCGATGATGGTGATGGCGTTAAATTCCATACCCAGGAAAACCAGGGTCGCATCCGCCATACCCGGGATGGCGTTGAAAATCGTGTCCAGGTGAACGCTGCCGGTCAGCACGAACATCGCGAAGATGCCGAGGGCAAAACCGAAATCGCCGACGCGGTTGACCAGAAACGCCTTCATGGCCGCCGCATTGGCGCTGGGACGCTTGAACCAGAAACCGATCAGCAGGTAGGACGCAACGCCGACCCCTTCCCAGCCGAAGAACATCTGCACCAGATTGTCCGCCGTCACCAGCGTCAGCATGGCGAAGGTAAAGAAGCTCAAATACGCGAAGAAGCGCGGATTGTGCGGGTCATGGTGCATGTAGCCGATGGAATAGACATGCACCACGGCGCTGACCGTGGTGACGACCACCAGCATGACCGCCGTCAGACTGTCGATCTTCAACGCCCAGTCGAAGGCGAAGTCGCCGCTGGCGACCCAGGTGAACAGGACGATGGTATAGTCCTTGGGCGCGTCCGCGCCGCCGAACAGGTTGGTGACGTCGAAGAAGACGATCCAGCTTAAGATCGCGGCGATCACCAGGAAACCGCAGGTGACGATCTGAGACCCCAGGTCCTTCAGCGCCTTGCCGAAAAAGCCGGCCAGTATCGCGCCAAGAAGCGGAAGTAATACGATGGCTGCTTCCATATCCGGGAATTCCCCTACCCTTAACTCTTGCACCCAGACGGGCCGCGGAGGCTTTCCGCGCCGGCTGTCTGCCTACCCCTTCATGGCGTTGATATCGTCCACCGCAATCGAGGCCCGGTTGCGGTAGTAAACGACAAGGATCGCAAGACCGATGGCGGCTTCCGCCGCGGCCACGGTCAGAATAAACATGGCGAAAATCTGCCCGACCAAGTCCTGCAGGAAGGTCGAAAAGCTGACCAGATTGATATTCACCGCCAGCAGCATCAGTTCCACGGACATCAGGATGACGATGACGTTCTTCCGGTTCAGGAAGATCCCCATCAATCCCAGCGTGAACAGGATGGCGGCGACCGTCAGATAATGGGCGAGACCGATTTCGAACATCAGATGCCGCTCCCCGTCTGCACTTTCACAACCTTCACCTCGTCTTCCGAGCTGCGGTAGACCTGATCGGCGATCTTCTGCCGCTTCACGCCTTCGCGCTGACGCAGGGTGAGAACGATCGCCCCCACCATGGCCACCAGCAGGATCATGCCGGCCCCTTGGAACAGATAGACGTATTTGGTGTAGATCAGTTGGCCCAGCGCTTCGGTATTATGCGCGACAGCTGTGTCCGGCGTGGGCGCGGCGGTGACGACATCCGTCTCCGTGGATATCACCCAGCTTCCCCCGATCAGCACCAGCTCGACCAGCAGGATCAGCCCCACAATCGCGCCGACCGGCAGATATTTGGCAAATCCGGACCTCAGTTCCGCGAAGTTCACATCCAGCATCATGACGACGAACAGGAACAGAACCGCGACCGCGCCGACATAGACGATCACCAGGATCATCGCCAGGAACTCCGCCCCCTGCAGAACGAACAGGCCGGCGGCGTTGAAGAAGGCCAGAATGAGGAACAGCACAGCGTGCACCGGGTTGCGGGACGTAATCACCATTACGCCGCACGCCACCGTCACGGCTGCGAACAGATAGAACGCGAGTGCCTGTACGACCATGCTCTCCCCCCGGTCTCAATGCCGGTCTTTAACTTGTTGCCGCGCCGGCCGATCCTTACCCGCGCGACGGTTGCGTGTTTATCGGTAGGGTGCGTCGAGGGCAATATTCGACGCAATCTCCCCTTCCCAACGTTCGCCGTTCTCCAGAAGTTTCTGCTTGTTGTAGAACAGTTCTTCCCGGGTCTCGGTGGCGAACTCGAAATTCGGTCCTTCGACGATGGCGTCCACCGGACAGGCTTCCTGACAGAAGCCGCAATAGATGCATTTCGTCATGTCGATGTCATAGCGGGTGGTGCGCCGGCTGCCGTCGGCGCGCGGTTCCGCTTCGATGGTGATGGCCTGCGCGGGGCAGACGGCTTCGCACAGCTTGCAGGCGATGCAGCGCTCTTCCCCGTTCGCATACCGCCGCAGCGCGTGTTCGCCCCGGAAACGCGGACTCAACGGCCCCTTTTCATAGGGGTAGTTGATCGTATGCTTGGGCTTGAACATGGTCTTCAGCGTCAGGGCCATGCCGCTCACCAGCTCGCCGAGCAGGAAGGAGCGCGCCATTTTGTCGAACGTTGCCATCAGTGCAGCACCTCAATCCAATCCAGTCGTTGCGCGCTTACTTCGGCAGCCAGTCGAAGGCCACCAGAACACCTGCCGTACCCACGACCCAGATCAGCGAGAACGGCAGGAAGACTTTCCAGCCAAGGCGCATCAACTGGTCGTAGCGGTAGCGCGGGAACGTCGCGCGGACCCAAAGGAAACAGAACAGAACGAAAGCGATCTTCAACGCGAACCATATCGGACCCGGGATCCAGTTCAGCGGCGCGATGTCCAGCGGCGGCAGCCAGCCGCCCAGGAACAAGACGGCTGTCATACCGCTCATCAGGATCATGTTCGCGTATTCGCCCAGGAAGAACAGGGCGAAGGTCATCGCGGAATACTCGACGTTATAGCCAGAGACCAGTTCCGCCTCGGCCTCCGGCAGGTCGAACGGGGCGCGGTTGGTTTCCGCCAGGGTCGATACGAAGAAGATCACGAACATCGGCAGCAGCGGGATGAAGAACCAGACGGTTTTCTGGGCTTCCACGATCTCCGACAGGTTCAGCGATCCGACGATCAGCAGGACAGAGACGATCACCAACCCCATGGAGATTTCGTAGGACACCATCTGCGCCGCGGAACGCAACGCGCCCAGGAAGGCGTATTTCGAGTTCGACGCCCAGCCCGCGATGATGATGCCGTAGACGCCCAGCGACGAAATCGCGAACAGATAGAGGATCCCGACATTGATGTCGGCCAGCACCAGCCCCTCGCCGAACGGAATCACCGCCCAGGCGATCATGCTGAGGATGAAGGTCAGCATCGGAGCGAGAATAAACAGGAATCGGTTCGCGCCGGACGGAATGACCGTTTCCTTCAGGAACAGCTTCGCGCCGTCGGCGAACGGCTGCAGCAGCCCGAACGGCCCCACGACGTTCGGCCCCTTGCGCATCTGCATCCAGCCGATGACCTTGCGCTCCGCAAGCGTCAGATAGGCGACGGCGACCAGGATCGGCACGACGATCATCAGGACATAGACGACCAATGTCAGCGTGGGCAGCGTGTAGCCGGTCCACCAGACCCCGTCGAACCAAAGATTGGGATCAACCATCGGTGCCAGTCCCCTGCTCATCGGCGCCGTCCAGGAACACCCTGGTGCACTCGGCCATGGTTTCCGAAGCCCGGCTGATCGGGTCGGTAACGTAGAAATTGTCTATCGGCGAGACAAAGGCGTCGGACGCCATTTCACCCGCCTCGCCGAACGCGCCCCATGTCGCGCCGGGCAAGGCGTCGATCATCGTCATGTGGTCGCACTGCGCATGGATGGCTCGGCGCAGGTCGCCCAGATTGTCGAACGGCAGCGTCTTGCCGACCACGTCCGACAATGCGCGCAGAATGGTCCAGTCTTCCCGGGCGTCGCCCGGCGGGAACGCCGCACGGCGCGCCATTTGAACCCGGCCTTCGGTGTTGAGATAGATCCCCGGCTTCTCCGTATAGGCGGCCCCCGGCAGGATAACGTCGGCGACATGCGCGCCGGTGTCCCCATGGTGGCCCTGATAGATCACGAAGGCGTCTTTGAGCTTGCTCGTATCTATCTCATCCGCCGCCAGCAGGAAGACCACTTTAACCGACCCGTTTGCCGCGCCGTCCAGAATTCCGGCCGTATCCAGGCCCCCGTCGCCGGGGACGAAACCGATATCCAGCCCGCCGACCCGGCTTGCCGCCGTATGCAGGACATTGAAGCCGTTCCAGTCCTCCCGGATCATGCCCGTGGCTTCCGCTATCGACCGGGCGGCTGCGGTCACCGCCGCTCCGTCGGCACGGGAAATCGCCCCTGGTCCCAGGATCAGCATGGGTTTTTCGGCGGACTTCAGCACCTCCAGGAAGGAATGCTTGCCGTCGGCCAGTTCCTTCAGTGTTTCCGGACCCGCGCCGAGATAGTCATAGCCGTAGGTCAGGTCCAATTTCGGACCGATAACGCCGACCTTCAGGCCGCCCGCCAGCCACCGCTTGCGGATGCGCGCATTGATCAGCGGTGCTTCCCAGCGCGGGTTGGACCCGACGATCAGAATGGCGTCGGCTTCTTCCACCCCGGCGATGCCGGAATTGAACAGATAGGACGCCCGCACCGCGGGATCGATTTTCGCACCGTCCTGACGGCAGTCCATGTTGGCGACGCCAAGCGACTCCATCAGCCCTTTGAGGGCGAACATCCCTTCGACTTCGCATTGATCGCCGGCAATCGCGCCGATTTCGGCGGGCGACGCCGCAGCGACCTTGTCCGCAATCGCCTTGAAGGCCGTAGACCAATCCGATGCCGCCAGTTTGCCGTCCGCGCCGCGCACGAAAACCTTGTCCAGGCGGCGCTTGCGCAGCCCGTCACAGGCATAGCGCGTCTTGTCGGAAATCCACTCCTCGTTCACATCCTCGTTCAGGCGCGGCAGCACGCGGAGAACTTCATTGCCGCGCGCGTCCACCCGGATGTTGGAGCCCACCGCATCCATCACATCGATGGACTCGGTCTTCTTCAGTTCCCAGGGCCGCGCGTTGAACTGATAGGGTTTGGAGGTCAGCGCCCCGACCGGACAGAGGTCGATGACATTGGCCGACAATTCGCTGGCGACCGCCTTCTCCAGCGTCGAGATTTCAGCCGCTTCGCCCCGGTTCAGCAGGCCCATATCCTCGACGCCGGCGATCTCGGTGGAGAAACGGACGCAGCGGGTGCAGTGAATGCAGCGGGTCATGATCGTGTTGATCAGCGGGCCCATTTCCTTGTCTTTGACCGCCCGCTTGTTCTCGTGGAAGCGGCTGCCGTCGAAACCATAGGCCATGGCCTGATCCTGCAGGTCGCATTCGCCGCCCTGATCGCAGATCGGACAATCCAGCGGGTGGTTGATCAGCAGGAATTCCATCACGCCGTTGCGGGCCTTCTTGACCATCGGCGTATCGGTGAAGACCTCCATCCCGTCGCCGGCGGGCAGCGCGCAGGAAGCCGCCGGTTTCGGCGGGCCGGGCTTCACCTCGACCAGGCACATCCGGCAGTTCCCGGCAATCGACAGCCGTTCGTGATAGCAGAAACGCGGAACTTCGGCGCCGGCCTGCTCGCAGACCTGAAGGACGGTCATGCCCTTCTCGAATTCCACTTCCTCGCCGTTTACCTTGAGTGTTGGCATACTTTCTCAGTCTCCTGGCGCGTACACCGGCCCTAGCCGACAGACTTTGTCGGCCGCGCCTCGGCCGTCTCTGGAGGTGTTGCCGGTGGATCTTTCGGCGGATTTGTCTTCGGCCTGTAGCCTTCCCGAATATTTTCGATTCGGTCGCCATCCGATTTCTTTTTTGAATCAGGCATTCGCCGTCTCCGCATTTTCCATCCCAAAGAACACTTTGATGAACTTGTATTCTCCGGATTTTAGCACGATCCCAGGATTCCCAGGAGATGGCGCGACGAAGTACCGGCCATCGTCCGAAACGGTCCACAACTCTTCGATATAGAGATCCCCGGATTCCGGGTAGGTCGTGGCGTAAGAGTTGGTGCCAAATCTTCCTCCTACGATTCGACCGTCATCCAATTCTACGATCAACCAACAGCCGGCCCTAAGCCCAAACACGGAATCGAATGCCGTTTTGTACCGGCCGACCGCCAGACTCTTGCTATCGAGAAACTCGCGACCGAACGCCGCGAGCAGGCCAAGCACAACGGGCGCTAGCACCAGAGCCAACACGCCTGCAAACCAAAGCTGCCCAGCCGTTAGTGTCGTGAGAGGACCCTGGGCATACATGCTTACCACAGGCCCCACTATAGCAAGGTTCAAGAGGCTAAACGTTACGATCTCTATCAGCCGATCCTTGGCGTTATGGTTCTCCGAAGGGACTCTGAGCCGATAGGTTTGCATCGCTAGTAGCCCAGGAAGGACCAGCGTCACAAACGCCATCACATAATCGGCCTCAAGCTTCGGCATCATATGTCCAACCCCGTCCAGGACTATTCGGCCGCAACCGCGCCGGACATGCTGACCGATGTCCGATTCTTGATGCGGGCTTCGATTTCATCCCGGAAGTGCCGGATCAAGCCTTGAACCGGCCAGGCCGCCGCGTCGCCCAGCGCGCAGATCGTATGTCCTTCGATCTGCTTGCTGACGTCGAACAGCATGTCGATTTCCTCGATACGGGCTTCGCCCTTCACCAGGCGCTCCATCACCCGCCACATCCAGCCGGTGCCTTCCCGGCAGGGCGTGCACTGGCCGCAGCTTTCATGTTTGTAGAAATAGCTGAGCCGCGCGATGGCCTTGATGATGTCGGTGGACTTGTCCATCACGATCACCGCCGCCGTGCCCAGGCCGGACCGCTGCTCCTTCAACGCGTCGAAATCCATCAGCACGTCGTCGCAGATGTCCTTCGGCAGACAGGGGACCGACGATCCGCCGGGAATAACCGCCAGCAGATTGTCCCAGCCGCCGCGCACGCCGCCGCAGTGCTTTTCCAGCAATTCCTTCAACGGAATGGAAAGCGCTTCCTCGACGTTGCAGGGCTTGTTCACATGGCCGGAAATACAGAACAGCTTGGTGCCCGTATTGTTCTCCCTGCCGAAGCTGGAGAACCAGGCCGCCCCGCGCCGCAGGATGGTCGGCGCGACGGCGATGCTTTCCACATTGTTCACTGTGGTCGGACAGCCCCACAGACCGGACATCGCCGGAAACGGCGGTTTCAGGCGCGGCTGCCCCTTCTTGCCTTCCAGGCTTTCCAACAGCGCGGTTTCTTCGCCGCAGATATAGGCGCCCGCCCCGTGGTGGATATAGAGATCGAAATCGTATCCTGACCCGCAGGCATTCTTGCCGATCAGGCCCGCGTCATAGGCTTCGGCCACGGCTGCTTCCAGCACCCGGTATTCGTGGCGGTATTCGCCGCGGATATAAATGTAGCAGGCATGCGCGCCCATCGCGAAAGACGCAATCAGACAGCCTTCGATCAGCTTGTGCGGATCGTTCCGCATGATTTCCCGGTCCTTGCAGGTGCCGGGTTCGGATTCGTCCGCATTGACCACGAGGTACGATGGGCGTCCGTCCGATTCCTTGGGCATGAAGGACCATTTCACGCCGGTCGGGAAGCCCGCGCCGCCGCGGCCGCGCAGGCCGGAGGCTTTGACCTCCTCCACGATTTTGTCACGGCCCAGTTCGATCAGCGCCTTGGTATTATCCCAGTCGCCGCGCTTGCGGGCCGCTTCAAGGTTCCACGGGTGATAGCCGTAGAGATTGGTGAAGATCCGGTCCTTGTCTTCGAGCAGCATTGGTTCAGTCTCCCCCGCCTTGAGGCGCATTCGGCGCGTCGGCGGTCTGCGGGGCCGGCCCGGTCAGAAGCGTCGTCGGGCCGCCTTCCGGTTCGGAGGTGATGCGCCCAATCTGGGACCCTACGGTAACCTCTCCCCCGCCTTTCAGCGTTTCCATGACGCCTATCAGGGTTTCCGGCGTCAGATCCTCGAAGAAGTCATCGTTGATCTGCACCATCGGGGCGTTGCAGCAGGCGCCCAGGCATTCGACCTCGGTCAAGGTGAAGGTTTGATCCTCCGTCGTTTGACCGTGTCCGATGCCGTATTTTTCCTTTACCGCCTGCATCAGTTCTTCCGCGCCGCGCAGCATGCAGGGCGTGGTGCCGCAGAGCTGCACGTGGAAGCGGCCGACCGGCTTCAGGTTGATCTGCGTAAAGAAGGTCGCCACTTCCATCACGCGGATGTAAGGCATTTCCAATTTCTCGGAAATCGCCCGCAGCGCGGCCTCGGTCACGTGCCCCCCGCCGTCGTGATTCTGTTCTTGCGCCAGGAACAGCAACGCAAGCACGGCGGACTGTTTCCGCTCGGGCGGATATTTCGCGATATTACGCTCGGCCTCTTCCAGGAAACGGCCAGTGAATTCAAAACTGTCAGCACTCATCGATCTATCTCACCGAAGACGACATCCATCGCGCCCAACACGGCGACGGAATCGGCCAGCATGTGTCCCTTGCAGACGTAATCCATGGCCTGAAGATGGGCGAAGCCCGGCGCACGGATTTTACACCGATACGGTTTGTTCGTGCCGTCGGACACTAGATACACGCCGAACTCCCCTTTCGGGGCCTCGACCGCGGTATAGGTCTCGCCCGCCGGCACATGGAAGCCTTCGGTATACAGTTTGAAGTGATGGATCAACGCTTCCATCGAGCGTTTCATGTCGCCGCGGCCAGGCGGTCCGACCTTGCCGTCCGTCGTCATCACCGGGCCTTCCGGCATTTCGGCGAGACACTGTTTTACAATCCGAAGGGATTGCCGCATTTCCTCTACACGGACCAGGTAACGGCTGTAACAGTCGCCGGTCTTACCCACCGGAACGTCGAAATCCATCCGGTCATAGACGTCGTAAGGCTGCGCCTTGCGCAAATCCCAGGCGATGCCGGAGCCGCGCAGCACCGGCCCGGAACAGCCCCAGGCCAGAGCGTCTTCCGGCGTAATGATTCCGATATCGACAGAGCGCTGCTTGAAAATCCGGTTCTCCGTCAGCAGGCTTTCCATGTCGTCCATGAATTTCGGGAAACCGTCGGCCCACTCGGCGATCTTGTCGGCCATCCCCGCCGGCATATCCTGATGGACCCCGCCGACCCGGTAATAGGCTGCGTGCAGCCGCGCACCGCAGACGCTTTCGTAGAATTCCATCAGCTTTTCGCGCTCCTCGAAGGCCCACAGCATCGGCGTCATCGCGCCGACATCAAGACCATAGGCCGGAACGTTCAGGAGATGGTTCAGAAGCCGTGAGATTTCCGCGAACAGAACGCGCATATACTGGCCGCGTTCCGGTACTTCGACACCCAGCAGCTTTTCCGCCGCCAGGACGAAGGCGTGCTCCTGGCACATCGGGGCGACATAATCGAGACGGTCGAAATACGGGATGGCCTGAAGATAGGTCTTGTACTCTATCAGTTTCTCGGTGCCCCGGTGCAGCAGACCGATATGGGGGTCGAGCCGCACGACCACCTCGCCGTCCATCTCCATCACCATGCGCAGAACGCCGTGCGCAGCCGGGTGCTGCGGACCGAAATTCATGGTCAGGGTCTTGATGGTGGGATCTTCGGGCTTGGTCGCCGCGGAGTCCGTGATCAGTTCCGCGCTCATGCGCGTTCTCCCGCTTCGTCCTCGGTTGCCTTTTCATCCCCCGGCAGGGTCGGGGTCATGCCCTCCCACGGCGAGAGGAAATCGAATTTCCGGAATTCCTGGGTCAGGGCGACGGGCTCGTATACAACGCGGCGCTGTTCATCGTCATAGCGGACTTCGACATAGCCCGTCAGCGGGAAATCCTTCCGAAGGGGGTGCCCCTCAAATCCGTAATCCGTCAGGATTCGGCGCAGATCCGGATGGTCGCTGAAGAAGACGCCGTAAAGGTCCCAGACCTCGCGCTCGAACCAATCCGCCGTCGGCCAGACCCCGGCAACACTGGGGACAGGCGTTTCTTCATCGGTGCGCACCTTGAGCCGCAAGCGCAGGTTATGCTTCAGACTCAGCAGGTTATAGACCACGTCGAATCGTTGCTCGCGCTCCGGATAATCGACGCCGCAGATGTCGGAACACATCTTGAAGAGACAGTTCGCGTCGTCGCGCACGAACTTGGCCACTTTCACCAGGCTCCCAGGCGCCACGACCACGGACAGTTCGCCCAGCAACAGCGTGCTTTCGACGATATCGTCCGGGAACTTGGCCGCGAGATAATCGCCCAGTTCCGTAATTGCTTCTGTACGTTCGTCCATTCGTTCAACCGTTCCGTTGCGTCCCATCCCTGAAACCATGCGGTTTCACATCAACGGGCGATCGTTCCCGTTCGGCGAATCTTCTTCTGCAATTGCAGAACGCCGTAAACCAAAGCCTCCGCCGTCGGCGGGCAGCCCGGTACATAAATATCCACGGGAACGACGCGGTCGCATCCCCGCACCACCGAGTAGGAGTAGTGGTAATAGCCCCCGCCATTGGCGCAGGACCCCATGGAAATCACCCAGCGTGGCTCGGCCATCTGGTCGTATACCTTGCGCAGCGCAGGGGCCATCTTGTTGGTCAGGGTGCCGGCGACGATCATCACATCGGACTGCCGCGGGCTGGCGCGCACCACAACGCCGAATCTGTCCAGATCGTATCGGGGCATATAGGCGTGGATCATTTCCACCGCGCAGCAGGCCAAGCCGAACGTCATGGGCCACATCGACCCCGTCCGGGCCCAATTCACCAATTTATCGACATTGGCGACCACGAACCCCTTATCCTGCAACTCGTCGGTGACGGTTTTCAGAACGGCATCCTGCCCGGCCCCGGGCGGAAGCGGTGCGGTCGATTCGGACGCTAGAGACATGTCTGTATTCTCAACCTCGCTCGGAAACGCAGGCGCGCTCCCTACTCCCAATCCAGGGCGCCTTTGCGCCACTCATAGATGAACCCGATGGTCAGGATACCCAGGAAGATCACCATAGACCAAAACCCGAACAGGCCGATATCGCCAAGCGCGACCGCCCACGGGAACAGAAACGCCACTTCCAGATCGAAGATGATGAAGAGAAGCGTGACCAGATAGAAACGCACGTCAAAGCGCGACCGCGCATCGTCGAACGCCTCGAACCCGCATTCGTAAGCGGAGAGTTTTTCGGAGTCCGGATGCTGGCGCGCAACCACCATGCTGCCGACGACCATTATGACCGCCAGTCCAACCGCAATCCCAAGAAAAACCAGGATTGCGAAATACTCGCTGAGTAGGTCAGTCACCCCCGTCTCCTACGCTGCGTGAGTTCTGTCGTGGAACCAACCTCAAACCATCCCCCGCGTCAACGACTGTTATTGACGCATTATCCGCGCTTCTTTCCGCACCGCAGCATAAGTTAACCGCATTATGCCAGCAACCGCACAGCAAGCCTTTATACAGGTTACTGTAGCAGGAAATCGTTAATTTTTAGTAGGAAGGACCGATCCAGGAAGTGGCGCGAGTGACGGGGCTCGAACCCGCGACCTCCGGCGTGACAGGCCGGCGCTCTAACCAAACTGAGCTACACCCGCTTCCTTGACATCGGCGTGTCGCCTCCGTCGTTCGGATGCGCGTTACTAATGCCACCCCCCGGGGCTGTCAAGCGACCCAAGACGCAGAAATGAAATAAAACTGCGACCGCCCCAAAACACTTTCCGGGTATGGGATTCGCCGGTGTTTCCAAGCCCCTGAAACACGGCGGCAGGCGAAGATTTTTCGTGCGCACCGCCGCCGTTCCAGGCGCACAATCTCCCGCCCCGGATCTCAGCGCGGGCCGGTCGGAATGGGTATGGGACCCGGAGCCCAAGAAGGACAGGTGCTTCTTGTTCAGGCTGCGATATGGCGTGCCGGAGGGGGCATACATCGAACCGCGACAAGCGCCGGGAACGCATCCCGGTTATCCGTTGTCCGATTGTTTCGCTTTAGGAGGTTTTGGTGGGCCGTGACAGGATCGAACTGCCGACATCTTCGGTGTAAACGAAGCGCTCTCCCAGCTGAGCTAACGGCCCTTAGCGTCCAACGAACGCGATGGCGAAGGCATGTACAGCATTGCACGGGGGCAATCAATCGCCGGAATGATTTAACCTTGGGACGCACCCGCGAAGATACGCCTTTCCACTGGCGTAAAAAAGAAACGGCCGCCCTTGCGGGCAGCCGATCCCAAAAAACAGTCCGTGAAGCTTAGTTCACGGCGTCTTTCAAACCCTTGCCGGCTTTGAATTTCGGCTGTTTGGACGCCGGAATTTTGATCTTTTCGCCAGTGCGGGGATTACGTCCTTCGGACGCGGCGCGGTGAGCGACACTGAAGGTGCCGAAACCAACCAGGCGAACTTCGTCGCCGGATTTCAGCGAAGCGCTGATGCTGTCGAACACGGCGTCAACTGCCTTCGTAGAATCAGCTTTCGAAAGGCCAGCCGAGTCGGCGACGGCCGCCACCAAATCATTCTTATTCACGTTAAGCCCCCTTTTAGCAAAGTGCGGGTGTTTGAACGGCGCGCAGCGTTTGCGCGGTGATGCGAACAGGGCGTTAATAAACCATTCCCTGATACAGACTGGATAGTATGGGGATTCAGAAAACAGCGTCAATCGATATCCCGCAAAATATCGCGGAATTCTGCGGTTTTTACGTGAAATCTTATGAATAGAAGATAGCGTGGCCGGATACAGGAAAGGGCCGGGTGAACGACCCGGCCCTTTCATACCAATTTACCGTCTGTGCGCCTGCATTCCGATAACATGCCGGCGCAATGTGGATACGGCGTCAGTGCGTTGTCATACTGCCGTGTTCGTCCACATCATCACCAGTTCCCGGCGCGCTGTCGACCGCCTTGCCCTCTTCATCTTCCGGCGACCATTCAATCGGGGTCAGCGCATCGGCCAAAGCCCGCGACAGAACCTCGTCGACCGTAGAAACAGGAACGATTTCAAGACCTTTCTTCACGTTCGCCGGAATGTCGGCGAGGTCTTTCTCGTTATCCTTCGGAATAAGAACGGTCTTGATGCCACCCCGCAACGCCGCCAGCAGCTTCTCCTTCAGGCCGCCAATCGGCAAAACACGGCCGCGCAGCGTGATTTCACCGGTCATCGCCACATCCTTGCGAACGGGAATGCCCGTCAGAATCGACACCATGGAGGTTACCATCGCCACACCGGCAGACGGACCGTCTTTCGGCGTCGCCCCTTCCGGCACATGGACGTGGATGTCGCTTTTGTTAAATGCAGTGGGTTTAACCCCCAGCGACGGCGCCCGGCTGCGGATGAAATACTCCGCCGCCTGAATCGATTCCTGCATGACATCGCCAAGCTTGCCGGTCTTCGTCACGCGGCCCTTGCCGGGGACCAGAACCGATTCGATGTTCAGCAGTTCCCCGCCGACTTCCGTCCAGGCGAGGCCCGTTACTACGCCAACCAGATCGTCCTCTTCGATTTCACCGAAACGGAATTTCCGGATGCCCGCGTACTTCTCCAGATTCGCACTGGTGATGGAGACGGTTTCCTTACCGTCGCCGACGATTTCCTTGATCGCCTTCCTAGCAAGGTTCGCGATTTCCCGCTCCAGGCTTCGGACGCCAGCTTCACGTGTATAGTAGCGAATCAAATCCCGGAGCGCATTGTCCGAAATCGAGAACTCTTCCTTCTTCAGGCCGTTCTCGCCGATCTGTTTGCGCAGCAGGTGCCGTTTGGAGATTTCGATCTTCTCATCTTCCGTGTAGCCCGGAATCCGGATGATTTCCATCCGGTCGAGCAAGGGCTGCGGCATGCGCAGCGTGTTCGCCGTGGTGACGAACATCACGTCGGAAAGGTCGTAATCCACCTCAAGGTAATGATCGTTAAAGGTGTTGTTCTGTTCCGGGTCCAACACTTCCAACAAGGCCGAAGACGGATCGCCGCGCCAATCCGCGCCCAACTTGTCGATCTCATCGAGCAGGAACAGCGGATTGGATTTCTTGGCCTTCTTCATGCCTTGCAGCACGCGCCCGGGCATCGACCCGATATAGGTGCGCCGATGACCGCGGATCTCCGATTCGTCCCGCACGCCGCCGAGCGACATCCGCACGAATTCGCGGCCCGTGGCCCGCGCAATCGACTTGCCAAGAGAGGTTTTACCCACGCCGGGCGGGCCAACCAGACACAGGATCGGTCCCTTCACCTTCTTCATTCGAACCTGAACGGCGAGGTATTCGACAATGCGTTCCTTCACCTTCTCCAGGCCGTAATGATCGGTATCCAGGATTTTCTGCGCTTCGTTCAGGTCCTTCTTAACCCGGGAGCGCTTCTTCCACGGAATGCTGAGCATCCAGTCGAGATAATTGCGCACCACCGTCGCTTCGGCGGACATCGGGCTCATATTGCGCAGCTTTTTCAGCTCCTGATGCGCCTTTTCCTCCGCTTCCTTCGACAGTTTGGTCGCTTTAATTTTCTCTTCGAGTTCGGCCAGTTCGTCCTTGCCGTCTTCGCCCTCGCCCAACTCCTTCTGAATGGCCTTCATCTGCTCATTCAGATAGTACTCGCGCTGGGTCTTCTCCATCTGCCGCTTCACGCGGTTGCGGATGCGTTTTTCGACCTGCAGAACGCTGATCTCGCCTTCCATCAGCGAATAGATCTTCTCCAGCCGTTCGGACACGGTGGAGATTTCCAGCAATTCCTGCTTGTCGGCGATCTTCAGCGCCAAGTGCTGAGCGACCGTATCGGCCAGCTTGCCCGGATCCTCGATCTGATTGATCGAAATCAGGACCTCGGCGGGCACCTTCTTGTTCAGCTTGATATACTGTTCGAACTGCGTGACGACGGCGCGGGCCAGGGCCTCAAGCTCTTCCTCGGGCGCCCGCACTTCGTCGACCATCTCCGCATAGGCCTGGAAGAAGTCCGGGTTTTCGGCGAATTCCACAAGGCTTGCGCGGTGCACGCCTTCCACCAGGACTTTCACCGTGCCATCGGGCAGCTTCAGCAACTGCAGTACGGTCGCGATCGTGCCGACTTCGTAGACATCTTCCGGTTTGGGGTCGTCTTCGCCGGCATTTTTCTGCGTTACCAGAAGGATTTGCTTATCGTCCTTCATAACGTCTTCCAAGGCGCGCACCGACTTCTCGCGGCCGACGAACAAGGGAACGATCATGTGTGGAAAGACGACGATATCCCGCAACGGCAGCACGGGATACAAAACTCCATGAGGCAGTTCCAACATGTAATGTGATCTCTTCTTACTGTAACGGCGCGGTCGCGCCACCGTTCTTGATCTTTCGCCACGGCCCGATATGACGGCGCCGCGGCAAGGCGAATACTTCACTTGAAGTACAGAATAAGTGGCCTAAGCGGCGTATTCTTCAAGTCTTGACAAGTGTGACGTCCGTAACCAGCGACGCCCGAAACGCCGCCAGCTTGAAATATACGGCGCTTAAGAAGCCGTGGACCCCAAATCCTCGCGCCGTTCGGAATAAATATACAGCGGCTCCGCGCGTCCCTCGACGACTTCCTTGTTGATCACCACCTCTTCGACGGATTCCAACCCGGGCAGTTCATACATCGGATCCAGCAGGATCGATTCCATGATCGAACGCAGGCCGCGCGCGCCGGTCTTGCGCTGAATAGCCTTCTGCGCCACCGCGCGAAGCGCGTCATCCGTGAATTCGACCTTGACGTTCTCCATCTCGAACAGGCGCTGGTACTGCTTGACCAGGGCGTTTCGGGGCGAGGTCAGGATATCGACCAGCGCGTCCTCGTCCAGATCCATCAGCGTCGCCAGGACGGGCACGCGGCCTACGAATTCCGGGATAAGACCGAATTTCAACAGGTCTTCCGGCTCGATCTCCATCAGCAGCTCGCCGACGGCCCGCTCGTCATCGTCCCGCACGTCGGCGCCGAAGCCGATCGCGGAGCCCTTGCCCCGTTGGGAGATGATCTTCTCAAGCCCGGCGAAAGCGCCGCCGCAGATGAACAGGATATTGGTCGTATCCACCTGCAGGAATTCCTGCTGCGGATGCTTGCGCCCGCCCTGGGGCGGCACGCTGGCAACGGTTCCTTCCATGATTTTCAGCAGGGCCTGCTGAACTCCCTCGCCCGAAACGTCCCGGGTGATCGAGGGGTTGTCGGACTTGCGGCTGATCTTATCGACTTCGTCGATATAGACGATGCCGCGCTGCGCGCGCTCGACATTGTAGTCGGCGGCCTGCAGCAGCTTCAGAATGATGTTTTCGACATCTTCGCCGACATAGCCGGCCTCTGTAAGGGTCGTCGCGTCTGCCATGGTGAAAGGAACATCCAGGATGCGGGCCAGCGTCTGCGCCAGCAGCGTCTTGCCGCAACCGGTCGGACCGATCAGCAGGATGTTCGATTTGGCCAGTTCGACATCGTTGTTCTTTGTGGCGTGGGCCAGTCGTTTGTAGTGGTTATGGACCGCCACCGACAGAACGCGCTTGGCGTGATCCTGGCCGATCACATAGTCGTCCAGGACCTCCCGGATCTCCTGCGGCGTCGGCACGCCGTCGGCGTTCTTGGAGACGGCTGTCTTGTGATCTTCGCGGATGATGTCCATGCAAAGCTCGACGCATTCGTCGCAGATGAACACCGTCGGTCCCGCGATCAGCTTCCGGACCTCATGCTGACTCTTGCCGCAAAATGAGCAGTAGAGCGTGTTCTTACCGTCGCCGCCTGTGGATTTACTCATAGAAAGGCCTTTCGATTTTCCCCGGCTCTACATACGCCGACCCGGGCCGATGAGGTCACTGCCCCACACATCTATACTACCCAGTGCGAAGCCGGGGCCTCAACGTCAAAATTGGACAACTTCCCGGCACCGGGAACAAGTATTTGGAATTGCTAAGCTTAAAATCCGTCCAGCATCGGTTGCCGCAGGATGCGTCCGCTTTGCCGCCACTACCCCAGTGCCGCCCAGCCCGGCCGCCGCGCAGGAAACCCTCTCCGCGGCGTCGGCGAGGGAATGGTCGAGACGCCCTCAGCGTTACCCGCCGTTCTCGTCCGGCGCGGACGGGCGCTTGTCGACAACTTCGTCGATCAAGCCGAATTCCTTGGCCTCTTCCGGGGACATGAAATTGTCCCGCTCCATGGCCCCTTCGATGGTTTTCAGCTTCTGGCCCGTATGCTCGACATAGATCTGGTTCAGCCGCTCGCGCGTCTTGATGATCTCTCGCGCCTGAATTTCGATATCCGTCGCCTGTCCCTGGGCGCCGCCCGACGGCTGATGGATCATGATCCGGCTGTTCGGCAGCGCGAAGCGCTTGCCCTTCGCGCCCGCGGTCAACAGCAGGGAGCCGGCCGACATGGCCTGACCGATGCAGACCGTCGATACTTCCGGACGGATGTACTGCATGGTGTCGTACATCGCCAAACCGGACGACACGACGCCGCCCGGCGAGTTGATGTAGAAGGCGATCTCCTTCGACGGGTTTTCCGACTCCAGATACAGCAACTGGGCGCAGATCAGGCTGGCGACATGATCTTCCACGGGGCCGGTCAGAAAGATGATCCGTTCTTTGAGCAGCCGGGAGTAGATGTCGTAGGCGCGTTCGCCCCGATTTGTCTGTTCCACCACCATGGGAACGAGCGAATTCATGTAGAGATCGATTGGGTCACGCATGGCTGGCCGACGCTCCTTCACACAGGCGATGCAAGATTGGCGGCGCGGGCCCGGCCGGACCCGCCCGGATAGAACTATTCGAACGTAAGGTCTGGCGGAGGAGAATTCACCCCCCGCCAGAAAATTCAAGGCGATTATTCAGCCTTGTCGTCCTTGTCCGCCTTTTTCGCAGCCGCTTTCTTGGCCGCGGACTTCTTGGCGCCCGACTTCTTGGCGGACGCCTTTTTCGCGGCGCTCTTCTTCGCCGGTTTCGCCTTGGCTTCGCTTTCGGCTTCGTCCGGGTCCTTCATCAGGTCCTCGACGGAGACTTCCTGCTCTTCGACCTGCGCCATCTCCAGGATAAAGTCGATCACCTTGTCTTCCATCAGCGGCGCGCGCAGGCTGGCATTCGCCTCCGCATTGTTCTGATAGAATTCCAGCACCTGCTGTTCCTGGCCCGGGTATTTCTGGGCCTCGGTGACGATGGCGCGGTTGACCTCTTCCTGGCCGACCGTGATTTCGTTCTTACGGCCGACCTCCGACAACAGCATGCCGAGCAGCACCCGCCGGTGCGCGATCTTCCGGTACTCTTCCTTCAGATCGTCTTCGGACTTGCCCTCGTCCTCCGGATCCGTCTCGCCGGCGGCCTGGGCGCGCTCGTACTGCGTCCAGATCTGGTCGAATTCCGAATCGACCATGGCCGGCGGCACTTCGAAATCGTGCGCGTCGGAGAGTTTATCCAGCAGCTCGCGCTTCAGGCGGCCGCGCGCCAGATCGCCGTAATCCTTCTCGATCCGCTCGCGCATCTGGGTCTTAAGCTGGTCGAGGTTTTCCAATCCGAGGGACTGGGCGAAGGCGTCGTCGATCTCGGTATCCGCGAAGGCTTCGATGTCGTGCACCTTCACCTCGAACACGGCGTCCTTACCGGCCAGGTTCGGCGCGTTGTAATCCTCCGGGAAGGTCACGTTCACGGTGACATCGTCGCCCTTCTTGACGCCGATCAGCTGGTCTTCGAAACCGGGGATGAACCGGCCGGAACCGAGCTCCAGACGATGGCCTTCCGCCGAGCCGCCCTCGAAAGCCTCGCCGTCGAGTTTGCCCACGAAATCCATGACGACCAGTTCGCCGCTTTCCGCGCCGCGGTCCTCTTCAATCGGGGCGCTGTTGCGGAAGTCCTTGGCCATCCGCTCAATCGCCTCGCCGATCTCCTCGTCTCCGGCTTTCGCCTTCAGCCGCGTCAGGGACAGCGTGGAGAAATCCATCGGCTCGATCTCGGGCATCAGGTCGACGCCGATCGTGTAGATGAGGTCCTTGCCTTCTTCGAAGCTCTGAATCTCGATCTTCGGCTGCACCGCCGGGCGCAATTCACGCTCGTCCAGGACTTCCTGGCTGGTCTCGGTCACCGCTTTTTCCAGCACCTCGCCCATGACCGCCTTGCCGTAGCGCTGCCGCAGGACCTTGATCGGCGCCTTGCCGGGGCGGAACCCCGGAATGCGCACATCGCCGCCAATCTCGCCAAGACGCGCGTCGATCCGGGCGTCGATGTCGCTGACAGAAATCGTGACCGAGTATTCCCGGCTCAACCCTTCGTTCTTTAATTCTTGGACCTGCATCAAATTTCCTGTCGGAGTGTCTGTTTCTCTGCTTGCCGCTTCATGCCGCGGACCCGCCCGATGCGGGCACCTGGCGTGGACCGGCCATGGTGCGGGCGGAGGGACTCGAACCCCCACGGATCGCTCCACGGGAACCTAAATCCCGCGCGTCTACCAGTTTCGCCACGCCCGCTGGGTGCTGCTGTTCGGGATCATCCCGCCGAAGCCGCGGTTCTATAGCAATGCGGCCCCAGTGCGTCAAAGCCTGAGGCGCCAAAAAAAGACCGAATTTTAACGGGTCAGCGGCAATCCACACCGGCCCCGCGCCGATGGTGTGCGCCAGTGCGGCGGCGTTGGGCGATCAGGCGACCGGCCGGTAGATTTCCGCGAAGGTTTCAAGGGCCAGCGAACGATGGCCCGCATCGACACGGGTGAAGGAGGTATGTTTCCGGATTTCAAGCTCATACCGAACATGCGGGATGCCCATGCTGTCGGCGTTTATGGAGATCACCCGTGCGGTCTCCACCCGATGGTCCGGGGTTTCGCGCTGGAACCGCGCGCCTTCGGTGACCGCCTCGATACTGCGGCGGCGGCGGCTCATGGGAAACATGAACTTCGGAAAACCGAACAAGCCGCTGCGTTCGGCGTTTTCGTTCCGCAATTCCCCGGCTACAGCCATTCCCGACATGGGCGTATCCTCCCAAAAACTATCAAAGCATCCACTACAGCACGCGTTCCAATGGGCGATCCGCATCCCTCTGCTTGCGCGAACAATAACCCGTCAAATAATTGCGAAGAATTACTTGACGATGAATTCGAATCGCTTTCACCGATACTATATATTTAACGAAGATGAATAAATAGTTAATTGTTTCAGGGGCCTGGTGGAGCCGGTTGGACAGTGTCCAGTGCGGGTTCGGACATGCCGGTCACCCGCGGCGCAGATCCCGCAGCACTTCCGGGATGGAACCGACCAAATCTTCTGCGATAAGACCGGGGCCGAACCTGTTTGCCGCCTCCGCGTGAATCCAACAACCGGCGCAGCCGGCCAGAAATGCCTCCATCCCCTGCGCCATCAGGGCCACGATAATGCCGGCCAGCACATCCCCCGCTCCCGCAGTGGCCAGATCGGGCGGCGCATTCCGGTTGATGGCCAACCGTCCGTCCGGTGACGCGATGGTGGTATCGTACCCCTTCAAGAGCATGACACAGTTCGACCGCGCCGCGGCCGCCCGCGTTCGGATCAGGCGTCCGCCGGAGAGATCCGGAAACAGCCGTGAGAACTCCCCTTCGTGCGGCGACAACACCACCGGCTCCTGCACCGTACCGAACAGCCGTTCCGGCGCGCCTTCGAAAACACTGAGCGCATCCGCATCCAGTACAAGGGGCCTTCCGGTACGCAACGCCATGGCGGCGCGCT
>JANQIT010000186.1 GCA_028282025.1 Hwanghaeella sp.
GGGATACCAGACCGACGCGGGCATGTGCGGCGACTACGATTCGGTGATCGGCATGGATAAATACGCCTCCACCGCCCGGTTCCTGGGATCCCTGCCCAAACCGCGAATGACCCCGGCGGAAGGGGAAGGGACGCTCTGCGGCGTCGTGGTCGACACAGATCCCAAGACCGGGTTGGCGGCCCGGGTGCAGGCCCTTCGGGTCGGCGGCCATCTACAGTCCGCCTGGGCCACGGCCTAACCCTTTCAAGGAATTCCAGCTTTTTTCGCGGGGCGGATCTTTGCCCCAAAAAAGCCACAAAACAGGTTTATCACCGGCTCCGGTCGCGGATGCCGCAATCGGCGTCCGGCGTTGCCATGGGCGACAGAATCACGGCGAATTGAGGGTCGGGTAAAGGTTTGTACCAGTTAAAGATCGACTTTCCGGATTTGGCGGCTACAACCCGTTCACACCAATTTCCTCCGCGGCGCAGGCCCGTTGAAACGGACGGGCTGCTGGGTTGCGGTTGGCGGATCGAAAATGGGATCGGCTGACGGATCGGGCCCGCATAGTGCAGCGCGCCGCCCCGGCGGCCGTCCAAGCCAGAGGTAACAAGATGGCAGGTCATTCCAAATTTAAGAACATCATGCACCGCAAGGGTGCGCAGGATAAAAAGCGCTCCTCGCTGTTCGCCAAGCTCTCCAAGGAAGTCATGGTCGCGGCGAAAATGGGCGGCCCGGACCCGTCCGCCAACCCGCGGCTGCGCGCGGCGATTGCGACCGCGCGGTCGAACAGTATGCCGAAGGACAATATCGAGCGCGCCATCCAGAAAGGCGCGGGCGGCGGCGACGACACCGATTTTGAGGAAATCCGCTACGAAGGCTATGGTCCCGGCGGCATTGCGGTGATCGTCGATGTGCTGACCGATAACAGGAACCGTTCGGCATCCGACGTGCGGTCCATCTTCTCGAAGTCCGGCGGTAACCTGGGGGAGAGCGGATCCGTCTCTTTCATGTTCGATCAGGTCGGTGAGATTCAGTACCCGGCGGATGCGGCGGATGCGGACACGATGTTCGAAGCGGCTCTGGAGGCCGGCGCCGACGATGTTGCGAGTTCCGACGACGGGCATGAGATTCTGTGCGCGGCGGACGGCCTGCACGCAGTGGCGGGCGCCTTGGAAGCGCAATTCAGCGAAGCCTCCAGCGTCAAATTGGTTTGGAAGCCGCAGAATCTGGTGCCGGTCGATATCGACAAGGCGGAAAGCGTCCTGAAGCTGATGGATACGCTGGATGATAACGACGACGTCCAGAACGTGTTCGCCAATTTCGATATTCCGGACGACGTCATGGAACGGCTGGCCGACGGATAGGGCTGTGCGGATACTCGGTCTCGATCCTGGATTGCGGCACACCGGATGGGGTGTGGTTGAGGCGGAGGGCAGCCGCCTCCGCTTCGTCGCCTGCGGCACGGTCAATCCGCGCACCGACGGTTCGATGGCCGAACGCCTGAAAGATCTGCACGACGCGCTGGCCGCGGTGCTGAAGGAACATAGGCCCGAAGAAGCGGCGGTCGAAGAGACTTTTCTGAACAAGAACCCCGGATCGACCCTGAAGCTCGGCCATGCGCGGGGCGTGGTGCTGCTGGCCCCGGCGCTCTTCGGGCTTGATGTGGCGGAATATTCCGCGAAGAGCGTAAAACAGTCGGTGGTCGGCACGGGCAACGCGACCAAGGACCAGATCGGCATGATGGTCCGCACCCTGCTGCCGGGTTGCAATCCGCCAAGCGACGATGCGGCGGACGCCCTGGCGGTCGCCATCTGCCACGGTCACCTGGCCGGAACGAAGCGCAGTTGGTCCGCGGGCGGGGTCCAGGCGGCGGGAGGCGCGCGATGATCGCCCGTTTGAAAGGGTTGCTGGACGATGTGGGCGAGGATTGGGCGATCCTGGATGTCGCCGGGGTCGGCTATCTGATTTTCTGTTCGGCGCACACCCTGTCCCGCCTCCCGGGGCGCGGCGAAGCTGTCCGCATGGAAATCGAAACCCATGTCCGCGAAGATCACATACATCTCTACGGTTTCGCCGATATCGGGGAGCGTGACTGGTTCCGCCTGCTGACCGGGGTTCAGGGGGTGGGCGCGAAGGTGGCGCTCGCCATCCTGTCGGTGCTGAGTGCGGAGCAATTGACCCAGGCCGTCGCCGCCGGGGACAAGGCGGCGATCACCCGGGCGAACGGGGTCGGGCCCAAATTGGCGGGCCGGATCGCCAGCGAATTGAAGGACAAGGTCGGGGCCATGACGCTGGGCGCGGCGGCGCAGACCGCGAAAGCGCCTGCGGGACCGGCGGCCGCGCCGGTGGAAGGCGTCGCCGGAACGTCGGCGGACGACGCGGTTTCGGCCCTCGTCAATCTGGGCTATGGCCGGAGTGAGGCTTTCGGCGCGGTTGCGCGCGTGATCCAGGCGCAGGGCCCGGATGTGCCTTTGGGCGAACTCGTGCGGATCGGCCTTAAGGAGCTTGCGCAATGAGCGATGCGGGCGCCGCGTCTGAGGCGGCCAGGCTGGTGGACGGCGGGCGCAGCACCGAGGATCGCGCGGAGAATCAGCTGCGGCCTCAGACCCTGGCCGACTTCACGGGCCAGAAGGCAGTTCGGGAAAACCTGTCGATCTTCATCCAGGCCGCCAAGGCCCGCGGCGAGGCGATGGATCACACGCTGTTCTACGGGCCGCCGGGATTGGGCAAGACCACGCTTGCGCAAATCATGGCCAGGGAACTGGGGGTGAATTTCCGGGCCACGTCCGGGCCGGTTATCGCAAAGGCCGGGGATCTGGCGGCGCTGCTGACCAATCTGGAGCCGCGCGATGTTCTGTTCATCGACGAAATTCACCGGCTCAACCCGGCCGTGGAAGAGTTTCTCTATCCGGCGATGGAAGACTATCAGATGGATTTGATCATCGGGGAGGGGCCGGCCGCCCGGTCCGTCAGGATCGATCTGGCCCCTTTCACCTTGGTCGCGGCGACGACGCGCGCCGGGCTGATTACCCGTCCGTTGCGGGAGCGGTTCGGTATTCCGCTGCATATGGAATTCTACACCGAAGACGAATTGACCAGCATCGTGCAGCGGGGCGGCCGGGTTCTCGACATGCCGCTTCTGGAAGGCGGGGCCCGTGAGGTCGCCCGACGCAGCCGGGGCACCCCGCGTGTGGCGGGCCGCCTGCTTCGGCGGGTCCGGGATTTCGCCTCGGTGGCGGGCGCAGCGGCGATTGATGCAGAGGCGGCGGACAGCGCCCTGAAGCGGTTGGATGTGGACGACCGTGGGCTCGACCAGATGGACCGGCGCTATTTGCGGTGCATGGCGGAAAATTACGGCGGCGGCCCGGTCGGTGTGGAGACGCTCGCGGCGGCGCTCGCCAACGAACGCGACGTCCTGGAAGAGGTGGTGGAGCCGTTCCTGATCCAACAGGGGCTGGTTCAGCGGACGCCGCGCGGGCGCATGCTCGCCGTTCAGGGGTGGCGCTATATCGGGCTTGAGGCGCCGGGTGCGCTTCAGGCGCAGATGGACCTTCTGGCGTCGGGCGAAAACGGCGGGGACGGCGTCGAGTGACCGGGACCGGGACAAGACCCAGTAGCGAAGGACGGTTTCCGATCCGGGTCTATTATGAGGATACGGATGCCGGCGGGATCGTTTATCACGCTAACTACCTGCGTTTCGCCGAAAGGGCGCGCACCGAGCTGTTGCGAACGCACGGGTACGATCACCCGACCCTCAACCGGACTTACGGCATGGGCTTCGCGGTGCGGCGTTGCACCGTGGATTTCATCAGACCCGCGAAGCTGGACGACGCCTTGGAAGTGCGGACGACCATCGGCAAGGCGGGCGCGGCGAGCATCGAAATGGATCAACGGATCTTCAGGGCGGACGAGCATATCGCGACCGTGACGGTCCAGCTTGCCTGTATCGACGGCAGGGGGGCGCCGATACGGATGCCCGCGGAACTCCGGCAATCGATGCAATCCGCCAAACTGTGAAACTGGCCAGGGGAATTGGAAAGATATGGAGCAGCAAGTAGTCGATCTGGTGACCTTGGGCGGTTCGGTCGAGGATGCCGAACTGACGGTGTGGGCCTTGTTCCTGCGCGCGGACATCGTCGTGAAGATCGTAATGATCATGCTGATCGTCGCCTCGATTTGGTGTTGGGCCGTGATCTTCGAAAAAGTCCGTCGGCTTAACCGGTTGGGAAAGCTTGCCGATAGTTTCGAGGACTCATTCTGGTCGGGCGGCTCGCTGGACGATCTTTACGACCGGGTCGGGGTTCAGCCCAAGGATCCGATGTCCGCCGTCTTCGGTGCGGCGATGCGGGAATGGCGGCGGTCTTCCGCCGCGCTGACACCGGGCGGCAACTACGCGGCGCTGGAACAGCGGATCGAACGGGTGATGCAAGTCGCCGTCGGGCGCGAAATGGACCAGTTGGAACGGTATCTGCCGTTCCTGGCTTCGGTCGGCTCGGCTGCGCCCTTCATCGGCCTGTTCGGCACCGTTTGGGGAATCATGAACAGTTTCACGGCCATCGCGGCCACGAAACAGACAAGCCTCGCTGTGGTGGCGCCCGGAATTGCGGAGGCTCTGTTCGCTACCGCGCTCGGCCTGGTGGCGGCGATCCCGGCCACCATCGCCTATAACAAGATTTCTACCGATTTGGGGCGCTACAGCGTGCGCCTGAATGCGTTCGCCACCGAATTCAGCGCGATCATTTCCCGCCAGCTCGAGGCAGGAGAATAGCCGATGGGCGCACATATCGACCCTGGAACGCGGTCGGGCGGTCGCGCTTTCTACCGGCCCCGCATGCGGGTGATGTCGGAAATCAATGTCACGCCCTTCGTCGATGTGATGCTGGTGCTGCTGATCGTCTTCATGGTGACCGCCCCGTTGTTGACGGTCGGCGTGCCGGTCGATCTGCCGAAAACCAAGGCTGCGTCGATCAATGACGACGTCGAGCCCATCGTGCTCTCGATCCGGGATAACGGGCAGATCTATCTGCAGGAAACGCCGATTGAACTGGATGCGATCGCACCGCGGCTACAGGCGATCCAGGAAGCGCGCGGCGTGGCGTCCGAGCAGCTTCGGATCTACGTGCGCGGCGACAAAGCGATCAATTACGGCCGGGTCGTTGAGGTGATGGGTACCGTCAATGTGGCCGGTTTCTCGAAAGTCGCCCTGCTGGCGAAACTGCCCGATCAAGAATCCGGCGGAAACTGACTAGATCGGCTGATCGACTTCCATGCGTAACGGTCTCATCCTGTCTCTGGCCCTGCACACCGCGCTGATCGTCGCGGCAATCCTCGGCTTACCGGAACCGGAGCGGGATCTGAACAGCTTCCCCGTCATCCTGCAGGCGGAGGTGGCGACCGAAGAAGACTTGATCGACCGACGTCCTTTGGAAGAGGTTGAGCCCGAGGCCCCGCCGGAGGAGGCCGCGGATGCAACGCCGCCGCCACCCCCGCCGCCGCGGCCATCGCCCCCGCCGCCACCGCCCCCGCCGTCAAACACACCGGAACCGCGGGCTGAGCCCGAACCCGAACCGGAACCGGAGCCTGAGCCCGAGCCGGAGCCTGAACCGGAGCCCGAGCCTGAGCCGGAACCTGAGCCTGAGCCGGAACTTGAGCCTGAGCCGGAACCGGAACCGGAACCAGAACCAGAGCCCGAAGCCCAGCCGGACCCACAGCCGTCATCCATGCCAAGACCGCCGCAGCGGCCGGACACGCCGTCGAAGCCGAATTTCGCCAGCGTCTTGCAGACTGTACAGGATTTGCAGGAAGACCCGCCCCCGCCCCAGCGCGAAGAGACGGAACCGGAAGAGGATCAGGTGTCTCTCGCCGACGCGGTGAAGCAGGCGTTGAACCGGACGCCGGAGCCGCAGGTTTCTGCGCTTCGTGCGGAAAGCGCCTTGTCGAGCAGCGAGTTGGATGCGGTTCGGCAGCAGCTTGCTGGGTGCTGGGTCGTTCAGGCCGGCGCGCGCAATGCCGAGGATTTGGTCGTCGAAGTGCGCATTCGAGTCGGGCGCGACAGGACCGTTCAATCGGCGGAAGTCGTGGACATGTCCCGCTATCTTTCCGACGGGTTTTTCCGCGCCGCCGCGGATGCCGCCGTGCGCGCGGTAAAGAACCCGCGCTGCAACCCGTTGAATTTGCCGCCAAGCAAGTACAGTCTCTGGCAGTCCATCATCGTGACCTTCGACCCCCGGGAGATACTCGGCTGATGCGCAGATCCTTCCTAACCGTCCTGTCGGCTTTGTTCACACTCGCCTTGACCTCGACCATTGTGCGCGCCGAATTGCGCATCGATGTCACGCGGGGTTCCGTGGAGCCGTTGCCAATCGCCGTTACCGACTTCTTCGGCGTCGCAGATTCCGAATCCCAGTTGGGCCGTGACATCGCGGGTGTGATTACATCGAACCTGGAGCGATCCGGACTGTTCAAGGCGCTTGATCCCAAAGCCTTCATTCAGACCGCCGCCAGCATCTCGGTGCGTCCGCGGTTTTCGGACTGGCGGGTGATCAACGCCGCGGCGCTGGTGAACGGTTCCATCGAAACCACCGCGGACGGCAAGGTGCAGGTGCAGTTCCGCCTGTGGGACGTTTTCGCCGAAACTCAGATGGTCGGGCTGCTCTACACGACCGAACGCGACAACTGGCGTCGCGTCGCTCACATCATTTCCGATGCGGTCTACAAAAGACTGACGGGGGAAAGCGGCTATTTCGACACCCGCATCGTCTATGTTTCCGAGAGCGGCCCGAAAAACCGCCGGGTGAAGCGGTTGGCGATCATGGATCAGGACGGGGAGAACCACCGTTTTCTGACCGATGGCCGGGCGCTTGTGCTGACGCCCCGGTTTTCGCCGACCCAGCAGGAAATCACCTATCTCAGCTATTTCGATAACAGGCCGCGGGTCTATCTGTTCAATATCCAGACAGGGCGTCGCGAGTTGCTCGGCGAATTCCCCGGTATGACTTTCGCGCCGCGTTTCTCGCCGGACGGCAACTCGGTTCTGATGAGCCACGCCACCGAGGGGAACACCGATATCTATGTGATGGATCTGCGGACCCGCCGGCCGATCCGTTTGACCACCAATTCCGGCATCGATACCGGCGCGACGTTCGCCCCGGACGGTCAGCAAATCACCTTCGAGTCGGACCGTAGCGGTAGCCAGCAGATCTATGTGATGAACGCGGACGGCAGCAATCAGCGGCGCGTCAGTTTCGGGCGGGGGCGTTACGCTACTCCGGTCTGGTCGCCGCGTGGGGACCTGATCGCGTTCACAAAACAGACAAGAGGCAAGTTTCACATTGGCGTTATGAGGCCGGACGGGTCCGGCGAGCGTCTGCTGACCGAGAGTTTCCTGGACGAAGGGCCCACTTGGTCTCCGAATGGGCGCGTTATCATGTTCTTCCGGCAGGAGCCCGGGGAAGAGGGGCGGGTTTCCCTCTATTCCATTGATTTGACTGGATATAATCTTCGGCAGGTCGTGACGCCGGGTTTTGGTTCCGACCCCGCTTGGTCGCCATTAAACCCCTGACTGTTATCTTTGCTTGCGGGAAGCAGAACAATCTTGTGCACAAGGCAGTCAAGTGAAACCCGGTGGACAGTGCAGAAATCGCCTAACTATATGTGTGCAAAGTATTTTAAATTGACGGTTTTGTCTTGGTGGAACGGTTGAATTTAACAAATCGTCATGCTTAATATGCCTCCGTCCGGCCCCGCCCTGCGGGACGGGTCCAATCGAACACGCCTTCGACGCCGTGTGCGGCTGCGTCGATAACAAACCTCTGAGGGGTCCAAATAATGCGCGTTAAAATCGTTAGCCTTCTGGCGGCTTTGGTTCTGGTCTCGGCATGTGCGACCGAACCCGAAGAATCTCAGGACGCGTCGGCGTCCGGCTCGCAGACGACCTCGGGGTCGTCCGGCAGCGCGGCAGCGCAGGCCCCCGCGCCGGCGCCGGCAGCGGTCGTTACGCCCGGTAGCGTGAAAGACTTCCTGGTGAATGTCGGCGACCGGATCTTCTTCGACTTCGATGCTTCCGATATTCGAGCCGATCAAGTTGCGAACCTGGAAAAACAGGCCGCCTGGCTGAAACAATACGGCGGTATCCGCGTCGTGATCGAAGGGCACGCCGATGAGCGCGGCACCCGCGAGTACAACTTGGCGCTGGGTGAGCGTCGCGCGAACGCGCACCGCGACTACCTGATCAGCCTTGGAAG
>JANQIT010000314.1 GCA_028282025.1 Hwanghaeella sp.
CGTAAGTCGTCATAGGTTCGAATGACGCGGGATGTATGGCGAACCGCCGCGGACAGGGCCGAGGGCCGAAAGGCGGCGGTCGCGGCGCAGGCGGTCAAAAGTGTGGCGAAAGTTCGGCGGTCGATCATCGGCAATGTTAGTTTTACGCCCGTTTTCCGGTGGGTTAGCGTCAGCCGTCGGTTTTCCGGTGCGGATGTTCCGCATCGGTATCTAAAACCTCCGGCCTCGATAAAACAGATGCCCTATAAAAGCGGCAAAAATAGGGCGCGAGGGCACACGTGTTGTCACAATTTCGTGACACGCCTTTTATTGGTTTTCTGCGGTTTTTTCGCTTACTTCATGGGGCGCGTACCGTATTGACCGGCGTCGGGACGTCTCTATTTTCTTCAGTAATCGCGGCGGATGCCGCAGGCCCGAAAGACGATGCACGCTATGCAGACAAGCGGCTCTTCCTCCACTCAGCGCGTGCGCGACCCGCGCCTGGATTTTTTCCGCGGCGTGGCGATGCTGATCATCTTCGTGGCGCATGTGCCGTCCAACTATTGGGGACGGTTCATACCGGCCCGGTTCGGGCCCAGCGACGCGACGGAAATGTTCGTCTTCTGCTCCGGCTTCGCGGCCGCAATCGCCTTTGGCGGCACATTCATGAAAGCTGGTTTCTGGTTGGGCACGGCACGTGTCGCCTACCGGATCTTTACGCTTTATATCGCGCATATCATGATGTTCCTGTCGATCGCCATCGCGGTCTATGTCGCGACGCAGATTTCGACGGAGAAGAACTATATCACCGGTCTGGCGCTGAACCCGTTTTTCAACGACCCGGGGCCGCAGCTGGTCGGTTTGTTCACGCTGACTTACGTCCCGAACTATTTCGACATTATGCCGATGTATATCGGCGTTTTGGCGATGATGCCCATCGTCATCCTGGCGCAGCGGATTCATACCGCGTTGGCCATTGCGCTGGTGGTCGGTCTGTACATGCTGCAATGGAACCTGCAATGGGATTTCCCGGCGGCTCCCTTCAACGACACTTTTGTCTGGTTCTTCAATCCGCTGGGCTGGCAGCTTCTGTTTTTCACCGGCTTCGCGCTAAGCCGGGGCTGGATCAAAGCGCCGCCGGTGAATGCCTGGCTGGTGGTGTTGGCCATCGCCGTCGTGATCCTGGGCTATCTGATCTGGAACCGGGCCGTCTGGCGCGCCTTCCCGGAAGTGAAGATCCTCTATGAAATGGTGAAGGAACCGGCGGTACTCTTCGGCGTCGATTTCGGGCTGCTGGGCAAAACGGATTTCGGGCTTGTCCGCTATGCGCATTTCCTGGCGCTCGCCTACCTCGCCGTGGTGATCCTGAAGGGACGGGAACAGATCCTCTACGCGGCCATCTTCAAGCCCATCCGCAAGGTCGGGCAGCAGGCGCTGGTCACGTTCGTCGTTTCCATGTTCCTCAGCCGGATTGCCGGGATGATGCTGGATTATCTGGGCCGCGAGCCGCTTACCTTCGCCCTCGTCAACCTGACGGGCATGGGTATGCTGATCGGCGTCGCCTATTTCGTTGGCTGGTATAAGACACAGCCCTGGCGGCCGACAGAGAAGGCGGCCCGCCCTACGGCGACGATTGAAGCGGCTGCTCCGAAGCCGCTTGACCGTGCACCAAGCGGCGCGCGCCCGATGCCCGCTGAATGATCCTGCCGGTTCGCGTCGCGCTTGCGGTCCTGACGATTGCCCTTTTGGGCGCGGGGCCGGGCCTCGCGCAATCGGAACTGCGGCAATCCTCGTCCTTCTTCAGCGAGGCGATGGGGCGCGAGATGCGCTACTCCATATACCTGCCGGACGGCTATCGCGCCGGGGAACAGCAACTTTATCCGGTGATCTACCTGTTGCACGGTCTGGGCGGCAGCGAACGGGATTGGCCCAATGTCGGACGCGCCGGCAAGACCGCCGACCGTCTGATTGCCGCGGGCCGGCTCCGGCCCAGCGTCATCGTCATGCCGGACGGGGAAGACGGGTGGTATGTGGACAGCGCCTCCTACGGCGGACCCGGCAATTACGAGACCTATATTCAACGCGACCTGCAGGGCCACGTTGAGAGCGCCTATGGTGTCGGCGGGGACCGAAGCCGGCGCGCCATCGCGGGCTTGTCGATGGGCGGATACGGGGCGGTGCGGCTGGCCGTGAAATTCCCCGAACGCTATGCGGCCGCGGTCAGCCTGAGCGGGGCCATCGTCACCAACGGCACGCCCGACAGGCCGGTGACGAAGCAACAGATCAAACTGTTCCGCGGAGCGTTCGGCACACCCTTCGATGTCGAGGTGTTCAACGAACGCAATATCTTCGCATTTCTCGACAGGTTGGAAGCAGCGCCGAAGGAACGCCGTCCGCGGATCCTGCTGACCGTCGGGGACGACGATTATTTCAAGCTCTACAAGGGCGCTTTCGCCACTTTCCTGGCCCTTAAGGAGCGCAAGCTGCCGCATGAATTGCGCGTGACGGACGGTAACCATAATTGGAAACTTTGGGCGCGCGAGTTGGAGACGGCATTAACCTTCATCGACGCTGCGTTCCCGCCCCTTTCCGGCGATCCCGCTGGCCAGGATTAAGACGGGGGACGCAATCTTATGCGTCTTCCAGCCCGGCCATGACGGGGACGCCCTCGGGCGGCAGCCAGCTTTTCTTCTCGCCCGCATAGGGCGCGCCTGGGTTTCCCATTACGGTGGTGCGCCACATTTCCCGCGCATGCGCCGCGCTGTCGTACCAACTGGCGGCGTGCAGCAGACAGCGGTTGTCCCCGACCACCAGATCGCCCGCCCGCCAGGTGTGGATATAGACGAACCGTTCCTGGGTGGCGTGGCGCAGCAGGTCGCGGATCAGCCGGGCGCCGGCCCCGTCCGGGCCGGGCTCCATCCCGGCGACCGGCCCGTCCACATGATCCATCTGCTTTTCCTCGCACAGGTAAAGGGCGGGGTCGCCGGTCACGGGATGACGCCGGACCAGGGGCTGACGCACCGGTTTCTGATGATCCAGCACCGTCTTTGGCACAACTCCGGCGCGGACATCCTCGGCCCCGCGGCCGATCCAGCTCATGGTATGGATGCCTTCCAGCCCCTCCAGGCGCGCCTGCGTCCGTGGATCGAG
>JANQIT010000334.1 GCA_028282025.1 Hwanghaeella sp.
CAGGGCGGGGACCAGTTCGAAACGGTGCATGCGATGACGCCGCTTGGCCGCGGCACGACGATTGACGACGTGACGGACGCCGTGCGGTATCTGGTGCACCGTTTCGAACTGGTCCCCGCCCTGATCCCCGCTGCGCAGCGTCAGGCCCGGCGCCACGGCGTTCACGCGGCAGCGCGGGGCCGCCGCCTGGGCCAGCATTTCCGTCGCCCCTTTCAGTCCCAGCTTACTTAGCGTGTAGGTGTAGAAATCGGGATTGAGGTTGAACAGCTTCTGATCCAGCACATTGATGACGCACCCTTCAGCCCCGTCCGGAAGGTCGGCGATCATGCGCTGCGCCAGATGCAGCGGCGCGCGCAGATTGACCGCCATATGCCGGTCGAAGCTCTCGACACTCCAGGTGTCGGCCAGATCGTATTCGAACAGAGAGGCGCTGTTGATCAGGCATTCGGCGGGGCCCAGCCGGTCACGCACCCTGTCCATCATGCCGTCGATATCCGCGGGGTTCCCCAAATCGGCCCGGACTTTCGCCGCGCGCCGGCCGGCCGCCTCAATCTCGGCGACCGTTCGGTCGGCATCTGCATCCGACCCGCGATAGTGAACGGCGATGTCGAATCCGTCCTCGGCCAAGGCCAAGGCTATTCCCTTACCGATCCGCTTCGCAGCCCCCGTGATGACCGCAACAGGCATGTTTCCTCCAGAGTTTGGGTTGAATTGGGAACGCTAGCGCCGCTTTTTCCGGGCCGAGGACTTTCCGCGTCCCTTGGGACGGCCTTTCGGCAGCACCTCGGAGGCGACATTCCTGATGTTGGCGGCGATCTCGCCGTTCAGCGGCGCCGCATGGGCCGGCATGTCGAGATCGTAGGATTCCAGGCGCTGGATTTCGTCGCGCAGGCGGGCCGCCGTTTCAAACTCCAGATCGGCCGCGGCGGAACGCATCTGCGCCGCCAGGCTCTCGATATAGTCTTTCAGGCTGACGCCGACCAGGTTGTTGGCCTCACCCTCGCCGGCCTCCACCGTCATGTGATCGCGTTCGTACACGCTCTCCAGGATGGCGGAGATATCCTTGCGCACGCTTTCCGGCGTAATGCCGTTTTCCAGATTGTACGCCTGCTGTTTTTCCCGGCGGCGGTTGGTTTCGTCGATGGCGTATTGCAGGGAGTCGGTCATGTGATCGGCATAGAGCAGTACCCGGCCATCGACATTCCGCGCCGCCCGTCCGATGGTCTGCACCAGCGAGGTGCGGGAGCGCAGGAAGCCTTCCTTGTCCGCATCCAAGATCGCGACCAGTCCGCATTCGGGAATATCCAACCCTTCCCGCAGCAGGTTGATGCCGACCAGAATGTCGAACGCGCCCAACCGCAGATCGCGGATGATCTCAATCCGTTCCAGCGTGTCGATGTCGGAATGAAGATAGCGCACGCGCAGCCCGGCTTCCGACATGTAGTCGGTCAGATCCTCCGCCATCCGCTTGGTCAGGGTGGTGACCAGGACTCGCTGGTTCTTCTCCGCGCAGATCCGGCATTCGGCCAGCAGATCGTCCACCTGCGTGTCGGTGGGACGGATGATGCAGACCGGGTCTATCAGGCCGGTCGGCCGCACGACCTGTTCGACGAAGACGCCGGCGGTACGCTCCAACTCCCAGGATCCCGGCGTCGCCGAAACGAAGACCGACTGCGGCCGCATGGCGTCCCATTCCTCGAACCGCAGGGGCCGGTTGTCGACGCAGGAGGGCAGCCGGAATCCGAACTCCGCCAGGGTCGATTTGCGCGCATAGTCGCCCCGGAACATACCGCCGATCTGCGGCACCGTGACGTGGCTTTCATCGACGAACAGAAGCGCGTTGTCCGGCAGATATTCGAACAGTGTCGGCGGGGGTTCGCCGGGCGCGCGCCCGGTGAGATAACGCGAATAGTTTTCGATCCCGGCGCATGACCCGGTCGCATCCATCATTTCCAGATCGAAAGTCGTGCGCTGTTCCAGCCGCTGCGCTTCCAGCAGGCGGCCGGCCCTGTTCAATTCGTCAAGCCGCACCTTCAGCTCTTCCTTGATCAGGGTCGCGGCCTGATTCAGCGTCGGGCGCGGGGTCACATAGTGGCTGTTCGCGTAAATCCGGACCTGTTCCAGCGTGCCGGATTTCTCGCCGGTCAGCGGATCGAACTCCTGGATCGATTCCACTTCGTCGCCGAAGAAGGAAATGCGCCAGGCGCGGTCCTCCTGGTGGACGGGAAATATCTCCAGCGTGTCGCCGCGCACCCGGAACGTTCCGCGCACGAAGTTGTTGTCGTTGCGCCGGTATTGCAGTTCGACCAGACGCCGCAGCAGGTCGCGCACGTCGACGCGGCTGTCCGCGGCGACATCGGCCACCATCTGGCTGTAGGATTCGACGGACCCGATACCATAGATGCAGGAGACCGAGGCGACGATGATGACATCGTCCCGCTCCAGCAGCGACCGTGTCGCCGCATGGCGCATCCGGTCGATCTGCTCGTTCCGGGAGGATTCCTTTTCGATATAGGTATCCGACCGGGGCACATAGGCTTCCGGCTGATAATAGTCGTAGTAGGAAACGAAGTATTCGACCGCGTTGTTCGGAAAGAAGCTTTTCATCTCGCCGTAGAGCTGGGCGGCGAGGGTTTTGTTCGGCGCCAGGATCAAGGCCGGCCGCTGAAGCCGTTGTATCGTATGCGCGACGGTGAAGGTCTTGCCCGACCCGGTCACGCCGAGCAGCACCTGTTCCCGTTCGCCGTTCCGCAACCCTTCCGTCAGTTCGACAATCGCCTGCGGCTGATCGCCGGCCGGCTCGAAGTCGGATTCGATGGCGAACGCCTTGCCGCCCTCGGTCAGCGGGCGTTCGGCACGCGACATCGTGCGCGGCGCCGCGCCCTGCGACAACGGATGGTTTTCTAGGGAATCTATCTGCGCCATCGCCGGCCGGCTATCCTTGGGATCGTTACTCTCTGCCGGCTGTTATATAGCGCGCGCAATCGGCTTACCAACCGTAAGGATTTTTTCACCTCACCCGCCGCCGACAGGGGCGGCCACCGCGACATAGCGCAAAGGACCGGCCGCACCCGGCGCATCGAAGGGATAGCAGGTCACCAACACCAACGGGGCCGCCGCCGACGCATCGCGCGCCACCGCGATATCGTCCTTGTGGCGGACGGCGGCCTCAGCGATCCGGTAGCGGGCGGCGGAACCGTCGAGCGACTGTGCAACCACCGTATCCCCAGGACGGACATGTTCCAGGAAGGCGAAATGCGTGTCCCGGTGACCGAACAGGACCCTCGCCCCCTCTCGGTCCACGAGAACGGGACCGAAGGCCAAGGCCCGGGCGCTGGCCCCGGCCAGAACGAAGTGCTCCTGGTCGAGCCGCGGCACGGTCAGTTTCAGAACAGGGTCCGTATCCGCCCACGGCCAGGGCGGCGGGGCCGTGCCGGTCGCCAATCCCTGCCGCCAGGACCCCTGGATCAGAACCGGCGCCAGCCAGGCCTTGGCGAGATCGATCAGAGCCTGTCCGCCATACCAAAGGCCGGTTCCGGAGGCGGCCAGCACGGCGGTCAGGATGAGAGGCCGCAGCCCGCTCATGCCCGGCGTCCCGATCCGCGCCGCAGAAGCCACCCCATCAGTACGGCGGCAAGCAGCAGACTTCCAGCAATCGTCAGGTCCTGCTTCCAGCCGGCCGCCGTCGCGGGACCGCTGATCCGCAGCGCCACCGGCTGCATCATCGCCGCGCGCTGCGCACCGGGGGCCGCATTCTCCTCTCCTTCCGAAGGGCCTTCAGCATGCCCCTTCTGAACGGCGACGAAGCTTGTGTAGCGGCCCGCGATCCCGTGGCCCAGCGCAATCGGCAGCGCGGCGGCCCGGATGGCCTGCGGATCGGCGCCCAGCCGCTTGCGGTCCTCCAGGTCCTCCAGTTTCTCCCGCGCCCAGAGCTTCGCGAGGCCCGGTGCGGCCAGCGCGGCCCCGGTATCGAGCGTCATGCCCCACGGCTCGCCGTTCAGGCGGCCGGAAAGATCCAGACGGTCCGCCGGCGTCTTTGTCCGCAGAACGAAATAGAGCGACTCGCCCGCATACAGGTCCGGCAGCGCCCTTGGATACAGCTCAACATCCCCCTGACCCGAAAGCCCGGTTTCCGCCGCGCTTGCCGTCAGGTCGAGATCGATCAACTGCACCGATTCCAGTCGGCGGTAGAGGCCGGCGATCTTGTTGTTCCCCTCTTCGACCCGGTCGACGTTCAGAAACGCCCCGCGGCCGGCCTCCGCCGCTTTGCGCATGAACCAGTTGTTCGGGGCCGGGCCAAGGCCGATGGTGAAAAGCCGCGCATCGCCGAGATTTCGTTCCGTCAGTGCGAACAGCGCGGTTTCATTCGACACCGCCCCATCGGTCAGGAACACCACGTGCCGGAAACGCTCCTCTTCCCGCACGCTTGGTCCCGGCAGCGCCGCACTCAGCGCCGGAGCCATGTTGGTGCCGCCGTCGGAGACGAGCCCCCGCACATAGCCGCGCGCCCGCTCAACCGCCGCGTCGGTCGCCGGTACCGCATCCCCGAACAAAGCATGCATCGTCGAGTTGAATTGGATGATTTCGAAACGGTCTTCCGGGCGCAATCCGTTCAAGGCCGCCTGCAACGCCGCCTTGGCCTGGGCCAGGGCCTCGCCGTGCATGGAACTCGATGTATCGACCACCATGCGCAGGTCGCGCGGCGGCGCCGTCGCGACTTCGGGACGGGCCGGGGTGACCATCGCCATGTAATAGTGCGCCCCATTCCATTCTTCGTGAAATAGCATCGCAGCCGGAGACGCCCCTTCCGCCAGACGCCAGCGCAAAACAAAATCCCGGTCGGCGGGAACGATCCGGTCCCGCAGGCCGATGGTTGCCGCCCCCTCTGCCCCGTGATGAACGGACAGCGCATGGCTCGGACTTTCGATCGTGGCGATCTCTCCGCCCGCCTTCAGGTTGACGGCGAAGGCGGCCGGCACGTCGCGGGGACGGTGCGGGTCGTTGGTTTCCAGCACCGCTCCGTTCTCGGCAAGCAGTTCCATCAGGCTGTCCCAATCGGGCGTCTCCAAGGCGGCAAGATGCTGCTCCGGCATGAAGCGGGGCGTGATGATCTGCGGCAGGCGCAGTTCGAAAACGCCGTCCCGCGGTTTGATCGCAAGCTGATATTCCAGGTCCACCGACACCAGTTCCCCGGGGGCGACATTCGCCAGATCGGTGGAAAAGATGTTCGGACGCAGGGATTCGACAAGCCCGGCCCGTTTGCCGGCGGCGCGCGCCCGCTCGAACGTTTTCCGCGCCTGCGCCTTTTCCTCCAGAGCACCCTCAATCCAGGTTTCGCCGAAGCGGATCCGAAGCCGGTCCACGGCGGCGTCGTCCGGCAAGGGGAACAGATACCGTGCGTCCACCAGCGCCGTGTCCTCATTGACGAAAACCTGCCGGATCTTCGCCCTGGCCACCGCGCCGGAAATCTCCACCGCCGCGTAACTCGCCAGCAGGCGGGCCTGCCAGGCGTGCGCCGCCTCGCCCTGATCCATCAACGTCAGACCGAATGCCGGCTCCTCCGACAGCGTGGACTGCTGCGCCGCCGCGGTCCTTGTGGCGGCGGTCCTGCTGGCGCTGGCCCTGATGAG
>JANQIT010000023.1 GCA_028282025.1 Hwanghaeella sp.
AGTCGCTGCCGGCGCTGAGCCAGGGCAACGTGGCGCAGCAGATCTTCTGGTACACCGCCTTCACCGCCTCCATGGTCGCGCCGAAGAGCGAGGGCAACAACACCGTCGACGACAGCGGCAAGCCGCTGTGGCGGATGGCGCCGTCGCCGAAGGGCCCGTATTGGGAAGAAGGTCAGAAGCTCGGCTATCAGGACGCCGGTTCCTGGACGCTGTTCAAGTCCACGCCGGTTGATCGCCGCAAGGCCGCCTGGCTGTACGCGCAGTTCGTGGTGTCCAAGTCCGTCTCGCTGAAGAAAAGCCATGTCGGCCTGACGATCATCCGCGACAGCGACATCAACCATCAGAGCTTCACGGACCGCGCCCCGAACCTGGGCGGTTTGGTTGAATTCTACCGCTCTCCGGACCGGGTCAACTGGACCCCGACCGGGATCAACGTGCCCGATTATCCGAAGCTGGCCCAGTTGTGGTGGCAGAATATCGGTGATGTGAACTCCGGTGCGTTCACGCCGCAACAGGCGATGGACCGGCTGGCCGGCGAAATGGATCAGGTCATGGCCCGTATGGAGCGCGCCGACAAAGGTGCGAACACTTACGGCGGCTGCGGCCCGCGCCTGAATGCCGAAAAGGACGCGTCCGAGTGGCTCGGCAAGGGCGGCGCGAAAGCCAAACTCGCCAACGAAAAGCCGCAGGGCCAGACCATCCCGTATGACGAACTGGTCAAACGCTGGGCTCAGAACTGATCCGGCATTGTAAAGAGTGTGGATAGGGGGGACGGCCCGGGGCGCGGCGATGCTGCGCACCGGGCCGGCCATCCCGCGCCGGAACCGGCGAACCGCACCGCAATCTCCTAATTCATCCCGACCTTTTCCCAGAGATATCTACGCAAGTGCGATGACGCTGGAACTCAGACAAATATCCAAGACGGTCGGCGCCGAGGCGCATATCTACCCGACCGATCTGACGCTGGAACCGGGCGGTTTCAACATTCTGCTGGGCACCACGCTGTCGGGGAAGACGACGCTGATGCAACTGATGGCCGGGCTGGACCGGCCGACCGGCGGATCGCTGCATTTCAATGGCCAGGACGTTACCGGCACCCGCGTGCAGGACCGCAACGTCTCTATGGTCTACCAGCAGTTCATCAACTATCCGAACTTCACGGTATACGACAATATCGCTTCTCCCCTGCGGGTCGCACGGCTGGCGGAGGCGGATATCAAGAAACGCGTCGGCGACATGGCCGACCTTCTGCGCCTGGGGCCGATGCTGGACCGCAAACCCGCCGAACTGTCGGGCGGTCAGCAGCAGCGGACCGCGCTGGCCCGCGCCCTGGTCAAGGACTCGGATCTCGTTCTGCTGGACGAACCCTTGGCCAACCTGGATTTCAAGCTGCGCGAAGAATTGCGCGAGGAACTGCCCAAACTGTTCGCCGACCGGAACTGCGTCGTCGTCTATGCGACGACCGAACCCATCGAGGCGCTGCTGCTGGCCGGCTCCACGGCGACCCTGCACGAGGGACGCGTCACCCAGTTCGGCCCGACCGACCGGGTCTACCGCAACCCGAAGGATGTGATCAGCGCCAAGGTCTTTTCCGAACCGCCGATCAATACGGCCACCGTCCGCAAATCGGGCGAGCGCATGCATCTGGGCGGGGTGGCGGAATGGCGCACGCCGCCGGTCATGGCGGCGCAGCCGGACGGCGATTATCAGATCGGTCTGCGGCCGCACCATATCGCGCCGACAGCGGCCGCGCCGGATGCGGTGCGCATCGCCGGTACCGTGCTGGTGACGGAATTGAGCGGGTCCGAAAGCACCGTCCATTTCGAGGTGGGCGCGGATACCTGGGTCTCGCTCAGCCACGGCATTCACACATTCGACGTCGGCGACACCGCGGAACTTCACGCCGACATCTCCAAGGCATTCTATTTCGGCGCGGACGGCGCGCTGATAGCCGCGTAAGGCGAAGACGATGGCGCAAATAACCCTCGACGGTCTGAAACACAGCTATGTCGACCAACCCGGCTCGGAAGACGACTGGGCGCTGAAGCAGGTCGACATCACCTGGGACGACGGCGGCGCCTATGCGCTGCTGGGGCCGTCCGGCTGCGGCAAGACCACTTTGCTGAACATCATCTCCGGTCTGTTGCATCCTTCGCGCGGGCGCATCCTGTTCGACGGTCAGGACGTGACGGGTCTGGCGCCGGATCAGCGCCATATCGCCCAGGTGTTCCAGTTCCCCGTCGTCTACGACACGATGACTGTTTACGACAATCTGGCATTCCCGCTGCGCAACCGCCATGTCGATGCGGCGACGGTCGACAAGCGCGTTAGGGAGGTGGCCGAATTCATCGACATGTCCGACCGGCTGCAGGAACGGGCCAAGGGGCTGACCGCGGACGGCAAGCAGAAGATCTCGCTGGGCCGGGGCCTGGTTCGGACGGATGTGAACGTCATCATGTTCGACGAACCGCTGACCGTGATCGACCCGCACTTGAAATGGGAATTACGGTCGAAGCTGAAGGAACTGCATCAGCGCGTCCGGGTCACCATGATCTATGTGACCCACGATCAGACCGAAGCCCTGACCTTCGCGGACAAGGTGGTCGTGATGAATTTGGGCGAAGTGGTGCAGGTCGGCACTCCGGTCGATCTGTTCGAACGGCCGCAGCATACGTTCGTCGGTCACTTCATCGGTTCGCCCGGTATGAACGTCATCCCCTGCGACATGGATAACGGCACGGCCTATTTCGGCGGCGTCGCCATACAGACCGCGAACCGGACCGACCGGACCGGGCCGGGTGTCGAACTGGGCGTGCGGCCCGAATTCGTCCGTTTCTCCGATACCGGCGTTCCGGCCACCATAACCAAGGTCTCGGACGCCGGACGTCACCGCATCGTCGAAACCCGGTGCGGCGGTGCGACCGTTCGCATGCTGGTTTCCGAGGAACAGGAAATCCCGGCGGACGGTGTGAAACTGGCGTTCGATGTTGCGAACACCCGGCTCTATGCCGACGGCTGGCTGGCGGCATAGGGGACGGAAGTCATGAACAAGACCGAAAACCAGAAAGCCTGGCTGTTCGTTCTGCCGGTCTTCGCGCTGGTGGCCTTCAACGCCGTCATCCCGCTGATGACCGTGGTGAACTATGCGTTCCAGGAGACATTCGGCGATAACACCTTCTTCTGGTCGGGCGTACTGTGGTTCGAAGAGGTTCTGAAATCCGAACGTTTCCACGACAGCCTGATCCGGCAGTTGACCTTCACCTTCTCGATCCTGGCGATTGAGGTTCCGCTGGGCGTGGCCATCGCGCTGAGCATGCCCCGCAAGGGACCGTGGGTGCCGGTCTGTCTCGTCCTGATGGCGCTGCCGCTTCTGATTCCCTGGAACGTGGTCGGCGCGATGTGGAACATTCTGGCGCTGCCGGATATCGGGCTGCTCGGCTATACGCTGAACGCCATCGGCTTCGACTACAACTTCACGCGTCAGGTGGGCGACGCCTGGTTCACGCTGATCCTGATGGATGTCTGGCACTGGACCTCGCTGGTGGTGCTGCTGGCCTATGCGGGGCTGGTGTCGATCCCCGACGCCTACTATCAGGCGGCCCGGATCGACGGGGCAGGCAGTTTCGCCATTTTCCGGCATATTCAGCTTCCCAAGATGAAGCGGGTCCTGACCATCGCCATTCTGCTGCGCTTCATGGACAGCTTTAACATCTTTACCGAGGTGTCCGTACTGACCGGGGGCGGGCCGGGCAATTCGACCACGCTGCTGTCCATCGATCTGGAGAAAATGGCGTTGGGGCAGTTCGACCTGGGGCCGGCCGCGGCCATGTCGCTGGTGTACTTCCTGATCATCCTGGCGATGAGCTGGCTGTTCTACACCCTGATGATGCGGAATGAGGACCAATAGGATGAAACGCACCGCCATCGTCCCGACGCTCTACATCATCTTTCTGATGCTGCCGATCTATTGGCTGATGAACATGTCGTTCAAGACGACGAACGAAATCCTCGCGGGCTTCAGCCTCTATCCGAAGGAATTCACCCTCGACAATTATATCGTCATCTTCACCGATCCGACCTGGTATACCGGCTATCTGAACTCGCTGGCCTACGTCCTGATGAACACCGTTCTGTCCGTGGCGGTGGCCTTGCCGGCGGCCTATGCGTTCAGCCGGTACAAGTTCATCGGCGACAAGCACCTGTTCTTCTGGCTGCTGACCAACCGGATGGCGCCGGGGGCGGTCTTTGCGCTTCCCTTCTTCCAGCTTTATTCGGCGGTGGGTCTGTTCGACACGCATATCGCGGTGGCGCTGGCGCACACGCTGTTCAACATTCCGCTGGCGGTCTGGATTCTGGAAGGGTTCATGTCGGGCGTTCCGAAGGAACTGGACGAAACGGCCTATGTGGACGGGCATTCCTTCTGGAGTTTCTTCATCAAGATCTTCATCCCCACCATCGCGGCTGGGATCGGCGTCGCCTGTTTCTTCTGTTTCATGTTCTCCTGGGTCGAACTGCTGCTGGCGAAAACCCTGACGGCGGTGGAGGCGAAGCCGATTGCGGCGACCATGACCAGGACGGCCAGCACATCCGGCTATGAGTTGGGTCTGCTGGCGGCGGCGGGAACCCTGACCATCGTTCCCGGCGCTATCGTGATCTATTTCGTTCGCAACTACATCGCCAAGGGCTTCGCCCTGGGCCGCGTGTAAGGGGGCGCAGGGATGTTCGATCTCAGTTGGATGGCCTGGACCTGGCCGACCGCTCTGTTCTTCGTCGTCATCGCATTCTTTCTGTGCTGCATGACGGTCTGGGAATTCAAATCGCCGGGCGGGGGGCCGCGGCGGGGTATCCTGACCCTGGAGACGACGCGCGGAGACCGGCTGTTCATCTCGCTTCTGGGCAGCGCTTTCCTCCATCTCGCCTGGCTGGGTCTGACCGATCAGCCGCTCTGGATCGCGACCGGCATCTGCGTCGCCTATGCGGGGGCCGTGTTCCGCTGGGTGTGATCCACGGCGGATTTTTCGGTAACCCATTTCCCGAAGGCGCCGATTGCCGCACCTAGTGGCGCGGCGTATAAGATGCGCTGTTGATCACGAAAGTACCTGAAGGAAAGGGACAACAGCATGCAAAACAGCATGACGATGCGGCATCCGACGCTGATAGACGCGCTTTGGGCGGGTGACGGCCGGTCGGACGCGCAGAAGCTGATGCGCAACGCGTTGCTGGCGATTGGGGGATCCTTGCTGATCTGGCTGAGCGCCAAGATCCAGGTGCCGTTTTATCCGGTGCCGATGACCATGCAGACCTTCGCGGTCCTCGCCATTGGGGTGGCGTTCGGCGCGCGCCTGGGCGCGGCGACGGTCATCCTCTATCTGGCCCAAGGGGCGGCCGGCCTGCCGGTGTTCGCCGGAACGCCGGAAAAGGGCATCGGGCTTGCCTATATGATGGGGCCGACGGGCGGCTATCTGTTCGGATATATCCTGGCGGCGTTCGCCACCGGCTGGCTCGCCGAACGCGGTTGGGACCGGAACGTTCTGCTTACCGCGGCCGCGATGCTGATCGGGAACGTGCTGATCTATGCGCCGGGCCTGTTGTATCTCGGCGTGCTGCTGGGCTGGGACAAGCCGATCCTGGAATGGGGCCTGACGCCCTTCGTGCTCGGCGACGCGGCCAAGCTCGCCCTGGCGGCGGCGGTCCTGCCGCTCGGCTGGCGCTTCCTGAAACGGAAATAACCGGTCGGATCCGATCCGGTGTCTGGAGCCCCCGTTCCGCGGGGGCTCTTTTCTTTTGGGGCGGAACGATGCGCCGCAGGCCGTTCCGGCGGTTGACTTGCGGTACTGGGCTGTCATGCTCACTCCTTAACCGGGGCTCGTCAGAAGATCCCGGACGATCCCGGCGGGTGATCGATAACGCGAACAGGGGCGCATCGGTGACGCCATAGGCGCACCGCCGAAGAGGGGCGATGACATCCGGTAGAGCTTTCGATGAAATGACATTGGACGGCGGCGCGTGCCGCGACGCCTATGCGGGCCTGTCGCAATGGCTGCAATGGACGCCGGTGGATCACCTGCGTCTGAAACGGCAGGAAGCGGATATTCTGTTCCGCCGGCTGGGCATCACCTTCGCCGTCTATGGAGAGGGCGGGGACCCGGAACGCCTGATCCCCTTCGACCTGATCCCGCGGGTTCTGTCGGCCCAGGAATGGTCGACGATGGAGCGTGGCCTGCATCAGCGGGTCAAGGCGCTGAACATGTTCATCAACGATGTCTATCACGGCCAGGACATCCTTCGCGCGGGCGTGATCCCGGAGCGGCTGGTGTTGAACAACAGCTCCTACATGCCGGAAATGCAGGGCGTCGACGTGCCGCTCGGCATCTACAGCCATATCGCCGGGATCGACATGGTGCGCGTCGGCGAGGATGAGTTCTACGTTCTGGAGGACAACTGCCGAACGCCGTCGGGCGTCTCCTACATGCTGGAAAACCGGGAAGTGATGATGCGGCTGTTCCCGTCGCTTTTCTCGCAGAACCGGATCGCCCCGGTGGACCGCTATGCGGATGCGCTGCTGGAGACGCTGAAGGAATGCGCGCCGCCGAAAGTCAGCGGCGATCCCACCGTCGTGGTGCTGACCCCCGGCATCTACAACAGCGCTTATTTCGAACATTCCTTCCTGGCTGACCAGATGGGGGTGGAACTGGTGGAGGGGCCGGACCTGTTCGTCGATGGCGACAAGGTCTTCATGCGCACCACGCAGGGGCCGCAGAAAGTCGATGTGATCTATCGCCGGATCGACGATGAGTTTCTCGATCCGCTGACCTTCAACCCTGATTCCATACTCGGCGTTCCGGGCGTGATGAACGCCTACCGATCCGGGCAGGTGACATTGGCGAACGCCGTGGGCGCGGGCATCGCCGATGACAAGGCGATCTATACCTACGTGCCCGACATGATCAAATTCTACCTGGGGGAAGAGGCGATCCTGAACAACGTGCCGACCTACCGCTGCGGCGACGACAAGGACTGCCAGACCTATGTGCTGGAGAATCTGGACAAGCTGGTGGTCAAGGAAGTGCACGGATCGGGCGGTTACGGCATGCTGGTCGGGCCGCAGGCGACCGCCGCCGAACGGGAAGCCTATGGCGAACGCATCAAGGCCGCGCCGGAGGAATTCATCGCCCAGCCGACACTGGCCCTCAGCACCTGTCCGACCTTCGTCGACAGCGGGATCGCGCCGCGCCATGTCGATTTCCGGCCGTTCGTTCTTTCCGGCAAGGAAATCCGCTTGGTGAAGGGCGGACTTACCCGGGTCGCGCTGCGCGAAGGCTCGCTGGTGGTGAATTCCAGCCAGGGCGGCGGCACCAAGGACACATGGGTGCTGGAGGACTGAACCCATGTTGAGCCGCACCGCGAACAATCTCTATTGGTTGAGCCGCTACATGGAACGGGCCGAGAATTTCGCCCGCGCCCTGGAAGTCGCCGACCGCATGACCATGATGCCCGACGGGTCCGCCGGCGGGTACGAAAGCGAATGGCGTTCCACCGTCATCACCTCTGGCTGTCTGAAGGAATTCGACGAGGCCGGCCTGCGCGCCGACGGTCCGACGGTGACCGAATTCGTCGGACGCAATCCGGACAACCCCTCCAGCATCTATACCTGTATTCGGCTGGCGCGGGAAAACGGGCGCGCCGTGCGCACGACCCTGACGACGGAGATGTGGGAGAGTCTGAACGATACCTGGCTTTCCTTCGACCAGCGCTGGGCGGACGCGCGGCGCTATAACGAGATCCGCGGTTTTCTGGACTGGGTGAAAGAACGTTCGACACTGTTCCGGGGCAGTCTGTACGGCACCATGCTGCGCGACGACGCGTTCGATTTCGCGCGGCTGGGCACTTATATCGAACGGGCGGACAACACGGCCCGCATCCTGGATGTGAAGTACCATATCCTGCTGCCGGAAGGCGAAGCGGTCGGCGGCGGCGTCGACTATTTCCAATGGACCAGCCTTCTGCGCGCCTTCTCCGCGCTGGGCAGCTATCACTATCTTTACCGCGAGAATCCGAAACCCTGGAAGATCGCCGAACTGATGATCCTGCGCCGGGAAATGCCCCGTTCGCTGATCAGTTGCTATCGCGAGATCGTCGGGCATCTCGACAAGCTGGCGGAGACCTATGGGGCGCGGCACGAATGCCACCGGCTGGCCGGAAAGCTGCATTCAAGGCTGCAATTCGCCGATGCGAACGAGATTTTTCAGAGCGGCATGCACGAATTTCTGACCGAGTTTATTGAGCGGAACAACCGACTCGGGAATGAAATAACCCGCAGTTATATGTTCATCGGCTGATCCGCGCGGACACGGGCGCGGACCGGCTGGCCGTTCATGATCGAAGGCGGGGTGTCACCGGCGTGTTGATTACGATCCAGCATGAAACACGCTACCGGTACGACACGCCGGCGGCCTATACGATCCAAAGCCTGAAACAAACCCCGCAAAACACGTCCGGGCAGCGCATCCTGTCCTGGTCGGTCGATTGCGGCGTGGACAAGGACGTTCCCGCTTTTGTCGATTCCTTCGGTAACCTGACCCATACGCTGGTGATCAACGAGGATCATGACGCGGTTCTGATCCGGGTGAGCGGTAAGGTGGAGACGACGAACATGTCCGGCGTCGTATCCGGCGCGCGCGAACCCTTTCCCCTGGTGGCCTATTTCCGGGAGACGGACCTGACCCGTCCGAACGCCCCCCTGGCGGACCTGGCCGCCTCCGTTTCCGGCATCCGCGACAGATTGGAACAGGCGCACGCCCTGATGGGGGCGGTCCGCGACCGCATCGATTACCGGGATGGGGAGACCCATGTGGAAACCACCGCCGCCGAAGCGCTGAACCACGGATACGGCGTTTGCCAGGACCACGCCCATGTTTTCATTTGCTGCGCCCGGCTGGCCGGTATACCCGCGCGGTATGTAAGCGGATATTTGCAGGCCAGCGAGAATCGGGATGAGGTTTACGAGGCTGGGCACGCCTGGGCCGAAGCCTATATTCCGGACCTTGGCTGGGTCGGTTTCGATGTTGCGAACAGGGCGTGCCCGCATGAGGCGTATGTCCGTGTCGCGGTCGGTCTGGACTATCGCGGGGCGGCCCCGGTTCGTGGATTGCGCCTGGGCGGCGGCGCGGAGAAGCTGGACGTCTCCGTTCAAGTTGTGCAGGAGAGTGCGCAGCAACAGTAAGAAACCGGGTCTGGGGAGAGTATGACCTACTGTATTGGCCTCTACATGGCCGACGGACTGGTAATGTTGGCCGACACGCGGACCAACGCCGGCGTCGACAATATCTCGACCTTCCGAAAACTCTCGGTCTGGGAACAGCCCGGCGAGAGGGTGATCGCCCTGATGACGGCGGGGAACCTGGCGATCTCTCAAACCGTTGTGAATCTGCTGAACGAAGGCATCGAATTTTGCGAACGGGGCGAGCAGGAGGACTGTTCGCTACAAACCCTGTTGACCGTCCCGTCCATGTTCCAGGCCGCCCAGCTTGTCGGTCGGGCCGTGCGCGAGGTTCACAAGGTCGATGCCGAAGCGCTGGAAGCGCAATCCGCGACGTTCGACGTTTCCTTCATCCTGGCCGGTCAGATCAAGGGCCGGCGGATGCGGATGTTCCAGATCTACAGCGCCGGCAACTTCATCGAAGCGACGGAAGACACGCCTTTCTTCCAGATCGGCGAAAATAAGTACGGCAAGCCGATCCTGGACCGGGCCTTCAACCATGGAACGGATCTGGCGACGGCGGTGAAACTATCGCTGCTCAGCATGGACTCCACCTTGCGCAGCAATATGTCGGTCGGTATGCCGCTGGACCTGATGGTCTACGGCAAGGACAGCCTGACGGTGGAAATCCAGAAACGCATCGATCCCGACGACCGATACTTCGCCAATATCAGCCAGCTTTGGGCGCAGGCCCTGCGGGATTCGCAGGCCGCCCTGCCCAAACCGCCCTGGCTGGAAGGAACGATCTGTTAGCGGGCGACCCCGGCGATGGATATTTGCCGAAGGGCGATGTCGCCGCCGCGGTTCACCACGGCAAAGCCGTCGAAGGGATCGCGGAAGCTGCGGTCCGTCACCCGCATGACCTCTATCCCGTCGATGGAAATCGTCATCGCGCCGTCCCGATCCCGGGTCCAGGACAGACTGTGCGGTTGTCCGTCCAGCAGTTGGATGGGGCGGTCGGCATATTCGATTGTGGCGACGCCGCCCCGGGTGCTGACCTTCAGAAGCTGCAGGCTGCCGGCGGACCCCGCCGCACTGTCGCCGGCGATATAGGAAAGCCGGTATCCGCTGCCGGCGTTGACCCCCTGATAGGGGCCGAGTTCGAATCCGTCGTCGCCCCCGCGCTGCAAGGTGCGCAGCGACAGGGTGACGTCGATGGCGAAGGCGTTGCTGAAGCGGATCGGCGCCTGAAGGGCGGAGAAGGACGGGCCGGTCTGCGGTTCCTGCCGGGACTGTTGCGACCCGCCGCCTTGTTGCTGCCCCTGCAGCGCCCCTTGCAGCAGCGCGCCGAGCAACGCCTTGCCCAAATCCTTCTCATCGGTTTTTCCGCCGCCGGTGGATTGCGTCGATGTTGCCGCGGACTTTTCCACGACCGAACGTAACCCGTGCCGCCAGTCGATTAGAAACTCGCCGGCGGTGACCTGCCAGGGCGGGTCGGGCTGTGGACCTCTTGCCGAGAAGTCGTCACTGAGCAGGGTCTCCGTCCAGGGCCGGTCGTAGCGGGAAATCGCCGCGCGCAAATCCCGCAGGAACCACGGATCGATCAGCCGCTCCTGTTCGCCGCGATTCAGCAGGGTGTTCAGCTCTTCGATCAAAGCGTTCGTACCGTTTTCCGCATTTCCCGGGAAAGATTGGGCAAGGGCCGGTATGGCCGCCAGGGAAAACAAGCCGGCCAAGGCGATAGATCGGACAGCGGCCGGGACCGGGCGTCGTTGCATGGTTGTTTCTCCCTACGTAATTGCCGCATTGTGGCGTCCATTGAAAATCGGTGCAACGGCTGGCCATGCCGTCATTTGGGAGAAATCGCGATGATCAAGGAAAAGAACCTGCTAACCGTGCGGCGCGGTTTCGAACGGCCTGAAGAGGATGCCGTCGCGGCGCTGACCGGTGTCATGACCGGCAATGCCGTGGATTGCATGGGCGGGCGTGGCGGTCTGGACTACCGCGTAAAACCGTTGGACCCGGAAAATGCCGCGATCTGCGGCGTCGCCCTGACGGTGCAGATCTCGCCCGGCGACAATGCGGCGCTGCATGCAGCGTTGGATGTGGCGCGGCCCGGCGATGTGGTGATCTGCGCCAGCGACGGGTTTCTGGAAACGGCGGTGATCGGCGATTTGCTGGCCGGGATGATGAAGAACAAGGGGGTGGTTGGGTTCGTGACCGATGGACTGGTCCGCGATATCACCGGATTGTTGGCGGTCGGCCTGCCGGTCTTCTCGCTCGGCGTGACTCCGAACTCGCCCACCGGCTCGGGCACGGGGTCCGTCGGGCTTCCGATTGTCTGCGGCGGCGTTGCGGTCGCACCCGGGGATATCGTGATCGCCGACCGGGACGGCGTTGTCGCCGTGCCGCGGTCGTTCGCGCCGTCCGTTGTCGACGCCCTGGTGGAAGTACGCAGCCTGGAGGCGGAGACCGAGGCGAAGGTCCAGAACGGCGCAACCGGCTTCGGCCGGTTCGAGGCGATGGTGTCCGCCGGCCGGGTGCGGGAGATCTGACCGCCCGCCGCCGGCGGCCCTCAGCCAAGGCTTATCTTCCTAGTCGACTTGTCCGTAAGTGGGACTCGTGATCCTGTAATTCAGGTTCGGTCGATCGAAAAGGGGGAGAAACAGCATGGCTGAAACTGCGCATACCGTCCTCGACGTTCACGAAAGACCGGCGCCCGGAACCTGGGCGCTGCTCAGCGTTCAGCACCTGTTCGCCATGTTCGGCGCGACGGTGCTGGTGCCGATCCTGACGGGACTGTCCCCGGCGGTCGCTTTGGTGTCGAGCGGACTCGGCACCCTGTTGTATCTGTTGATCACCGGCGGACGGGTGCCCGCCTATCTCGGTTCCTCCTTCGCCTTTATCGGCCCGATCATCGCGGCGTCAGCGGTTGGCGGCGTCGGCGGAGCGATGCTGGGCGCCTTCGTCGCGGGGATCGTCTATCTGATTGTATCGGCCGGCATCCGCATGTTCGGCGTCGGATGGCTGCTCAAGCTTCTGCCGCCCGTGGTGGTCGGTCCGGTGATCATGGTGATCGGGTTGGGGTTGGCTTCCGTCGCGGTGAACATGGCGGAGAACACCGCCGCCGGCGGCGATTACAGTTTGCCGCATCTTCTGGTCGCCCTGTTTACGCTGGGGTCGATCTTTCTGTTCTCCATTGTGCTGAAAGGCTTTTTCACGGTTGTGCCCATCCTGCTGGGCATCGTCTGCGGCTATGTGCTGGCGGCGGTGTTGGGGATGGTCGACTTCACGCCGGTGGCCCAGGCGGCGCTGTTTTCCGTCCCGGATTTCAATTTCGCTTTTGCGAACATGACCGAAGGCGTTTCGGCCATAACCGTCATCCTGATCATCGCCCCGGTTGCGCTGGTCACCATGGCCGAACATATCGGCGATGTGGTCGTGTTGAGCCGGGTCGTCGGCCGCCGTTTCATTCGCGAGCCGGGGCTTCACCGTACGCTGATGGGGGATGGTTTCGCGACCATGCTTGCGGCACTGATCGGCGGACCGCCGAACACGACCTATGGGGAGAATGTCGGCGTGATGGCGATTACGCGGGTCTTCAGCGCCTATGTGATCGGCGGTGCGGCGGTTCTGGCGATCCTGCTGGGTTTTGTCGGTCCGTTGTCCGCCTTCATCGGCACCATTCCGATGGCGGTGATGGGCGGGGTGTCCATCGCTCTGTTCGGCGTGATCGCATCGTCCGGCATCCGCACCCTGATCGAAGGTCGGGTGGATCTGGGCGAAAAACGGAATCTGTTGATAACCTCGGCCATTCTGGTGATCGGGATCGGCGGTGCGACCCTGAAGTTCGGCGAGGCGAATTTCACGGTTTCCTCCATGGCCCTGTCGGCCATTGTCGGCGTGCTGTTGCATGCGCTGCTGCCCGGTAAGGAGACCGGCGGCGACACGGAATTGCTGTAACGGACGGTCTGTCCGGTATTTATTAGAGATCGGCGGCCCGCTTTCGAACGAAGCGGGCCGTTTCGATAGAAGCCTGGGCTGCTGCTGCCGGGTTCGTAGAAGATGGCGATCCTTCTTGCCTAGCTGGGTGGGAAACCGTTGCCGACGCCCCCTTTCATGTTCTTTAAGATTTTGAAAAATATATAAAAATAGATGGCATGGAGCCTGCTACCCACGGGGCAGGAGGCTCCATATCCATGAAACTCGACTCCCTGCTGTCGGTGTTCAAGAAAACCCCTGCCGAGGCGGGGCCAACCGGCGAAGCGACAATCCGCGTGCCGCGGCGCGATCGCGGCGTGCCCGACCGCTCGGACCGGCCGGCGCCGCCGCCGCCGCAACCGGCCGCCGACGACCCGGTCGACACGGTTCAAATCAGTGTGCAGGCGACTTTCGTCCTTGCCGCATCCCAATTCGATCCGCGCTCCATCAGCATTCCCGACGCCCAAAGGCTTGCCGATCAGCTTCTGCAGGGCGGGGCGATCTCGCGCCGCGAGCGCGACGTGATTTCCGGCGGGCCGCGCAGCATTGAAACGCTTGGTCAGGATCCGTTCGCGAACCGCGATCTTCTGTCCGGTTTTCAGGAGCAGCTTGCGGCGGATGTCGGGCGCAGCGATTTGCGCCGCATCGACGAGAGCACCCGGGCCGTTTCCATCCTGGGCCGCGTCTCCAGCCTGCGCGAAGCAATCGCCTAAATCCGATTGTGTTCATACTACGCTCATACTGAAACGACCGCCGCCGGCGGTTCCGATCCGGTTAGCAGCACTCCCGGCTATTCGGTGCTAAGTTGCTGGTTTCACTCTATTTTTCTTGAAGTGAAAATCTCCTGACGCGAAACTGTCTCTTGGCGCGCCGGTTCGGACGGGCGCGCCTTGCGACCGAAACCGGAAAGGGGATGCCGATGCGGAATTGGAACAGCGACGGGGCGGGGAACGTCAAAATGCAGATGCAGGGCTATCGCCTGACGACAGCCGAAATACTGTATCACATGCCGGACCATCCGGTTTTGCTGCAGACCTATCTTTGGCAGGAACTCGACCTTGCGCCGCGGTTTCCAATTCTCAAGAAGTTCCTGGATTTCTGGGAAAACAATCTGGATGGCCGGTTGCACTCAGTGCAAATCGCCAGCACCGGCGCAATTGCGCCGGCCCAATACCGTTTCGTCGACGGTGAGATGACGCTCCACTGACTGGCTGCCCCTTCCGGCTGCGACAAACCGCCGGACCGTGAGAAAAGTCCCTTTCCGCCAGGGAAAGGGTGGCGATCCCTGAACCGCTGCCAAGTTAGGTAAAGATACTTTGCCACCGCACGTTATGCGCAAAAGTACCAGGGCGGGTGAAGCCGGGAGCGCCGCCGTGTTTTGACGCGCGCACGTTTGCGCCGTTCGGAGACGCGCGGTATGGATGAACCGCATCCGGGGTGAGTGACCGATTCGCCCCGATATAGGGGTTCCCTTCACAGGGCGTTCGGTTTTTACGGAGTATGGGCCGCCAGAGGAGTGTTTGG